>NZ_JBQVPI010000001.1:629408-913142 GCF_052438155.1 Shinella sp.
CATCTACTGGCACTTCGCCAATCGCGCGGATCTCGTGCTGGAACTCTACAATTCGCTTCCCATGCCGCAGGAAGAGCTGATTGCCCGCGAACTGGAAGCCGAGAATGCCGATGTCTTCGGCGTTCTTGAACGTGTCGGCCGGGAGTGGCTCGAACTGCTCGCGACCGATGAGCACCGCCAGCGCATCCTCTCGATCCTGCTGCGCTGCGACAATACCGGCGAATTCGCCGTCATCTCCGAACGCCAGAACGATCTTGACGACGAGCACATGCAGGCGCTGGAAGCGGCTTTCTTGAAGGCGCAAGTGCAGGGCAAGCTTGGCAGCGCCTGGACGCCGCGCTCGGCGGCATCCATGCTGCGCTGGGTCATTAAAGGGCTTTGCTCGGAATGGCTGCTGTTCGGCCGGCGGTTCGACGTCGCCAGCGAGGGCAAGGATGCCCTTCACCGCCTGTTCGCCACCTATGGCGCGCCCGCGACGTCAGCCTGATCCCTTGCGGAAAGCCTCCAGCCGCGCGATCCACGCCTCGCCGAGCTTCCATCGCCTCAGCACCGAAACCGGATCTTCCGCATCGAGCCGCGAACAGATGCGGTAGATCTCCAGCACCTCCGGCGCCATGTCGCCGCGCTGGCAGAAATACATCGCCGCTGCATAGCGCGCGCGCCCGGACCATTCGGCACCGGGTGGCGTGGTGATGATCTCCCAGTTGCGGCGCGTTTCCTCGTCCATGTTACGTCAGGCCGGGCGGGGTCGCCGTGCGGCGCGCGAGCTTGACGAAAGGCCGTGGCACGATCTTCGCGCGCTTCATCATCTTCTGGTACTTCAGCTCTCGCATCGCATAGATCTCGACCCAGAGGTCATCGGTGAATTTCGAACCGTAGGGCCGTTCGAGGCTGGCGATGGCGATGTTGCGCTTGGCCGTCGGCGACCAGATCGCGGCTGTGACGAGGCCCGCCTCGTGCTTTTTTCGATGATAGACGATGGCATGCTCGGCGGGAATATTTCCTTCGATTTCAAGGCCGACGAGGATGTGCTTGAGAGTTTGATTCCGCCTCGCATCGAGGATCGCCCGGCGCCCGTTGAAGTTCGGTTTGTCCGGATCGACCAGCCAGTCGAGACCGATTTCGTCGGGCATGCGCACGCGTTGGGCGCGAAGCGAGCCTTCGGCGGTCACGAAATCTGCATTGGCGACGATGAAGCCGGCTTCGATGCGCGTCTGGTTGAGGGCGCCATAGCCGATGGCGCGGATGGCGTGCTCCTGCCCGGCGGCCCACACGCGATCCCACAGCGAGAGCGCCTTGGCCCGAGGAACGAAGAGTTCGTAACCGAGGTCACCGGTGAAGCCGGTTCGGGAAATCGTCACCTCGCCATTCTCATGCGGGAAGGCGGCGATATCGAAGGGTTTCAGCCTCTCCGCGCCCGCAAAGCCGGCGTCGCGCAGTACGGCGTAACTGGTCGGACCCTGCAAAGCGAGACCGGCGATTTCCTCCGTTTCCTCGCGGATATCGACGGTGAAGCCGAACGCGCTGTCGAGCAGCCAGGGGAGGTGGCGCTCCTGGCAACACAGGCGGAATTCCTGTTCGCCAAGGCGGAAGAGCGTGCCATCGTCCAGGACATGGCCATGGTCGTCGCACCAGGCGGTGTACTGCACGCGGTTGACGCCCAGCTTGCGCACGTCGCGCAGCGTCAGGCGGTTGAGGTAGCGTTCGGCATCCGGGCCGATGATGCGGTATTTCACCATCGGCGAAATATCGAAAAGGGCGGCGGTGGAGCGGATGGCGAAATATTCGAGTTCGCCGTCGAACAGCGAATGCGGCGCCTTGTAGCCGGCCCAGTTGTACCAGTCGTTGACCTCGCTCAGCGCCATCAGCCGGTCGTGGAACGGTGTTTCCAGACGAGGGGCGAGGATGTGGTCGCGGGCGACGCGGCGCAGTTCGGCGGCGGATTTCGTCATGGCGTTCATGCTTTCGCTCCCGAAAGGATGTGGCGGGCCGCGTTCCAGCCCGGCAGGCCGGAGATACCGCCGCCCGGATGCGCGCCGGCGCTGGCGAGATACAGGCCCTCGATCGGCGTCGTGTAGCCGGAGGCAGCACTTGTTGGCCGGTTGATCAGCAACTGGTCGGCCTGCAATTCGCCATGATGCCAATGGCCACCGGGCAGGTTGTACTCCGCCTCGATATCGACGGGCGTCATCAGGTTGGCTGCGACGACGGATTTGCCGATGCCGCGGGCATGACGCTCCAGGGTCTCCAGGATGATCTTGAGGAACTCCGGCTTACCGGTTTCCCACCCTGCCTTGAGGCGATAGGGGGCATACTGAACCAGGGCCGAGAGTGTACAGCCTCCGCCCGGAGCGAGCGACGTGTCGATGAGGCTCGGCAGCGTCACTTCCATCACCGGATCGGGAGAGAATTCGCCGTATTTCGCGGGGTTGAAGGCGCGTTCGACCTGTTCCATCGACTGAACCAGCACGATGCGCCCGTTGCGGGCATCCACCGGCAGGCCCTCGAAGTCCGGAATGCGGTCCAGCGCAAGGTCGAGCTTGGCCACATTGCCGTAACTGCGCACGTTCTTGACCGAGCGCACGAAGCCGGTGCCGCTTTCGGCAGGGTCGACGAGATTGAGGAAGGTCGTCTGCGGATGGATCGCCGAGACGACGATGGGCGCGGCGATCTCCGTGCCGTCACGGGTGACGACGCCGCTCGTCCTGCCGCGAGCGGCCAGGATGCGGCCGACCGGCGTGCCGCAGCGGATGGTGACTCCGGCCTTTTCCGCGGCGCGCACGAAGGCGGGTGCGACGCTTGCCATGCCGCCTGATGGCACGAACTGGCCGCCGATCTTTCCGGCGACGTCACCTGTCAGGCGATAGTAGAGGCCGAGCAGCGAGGTCGGTGAGCGGGGCCCGAGATGGATGCCAAGCGTTGCATCGAAGGCGAGCAGCCCTTTCAACCGGTCGTCGCTCAGATATTCGTCCGAAACGTCGGCGACGTTCATCAGCAGCATGCGCAGGAAGTCACGGCCCTCGCTGCGTCCGTTGCGGATCAGCCCGAAGCCGGCGGCGGCGAAGGTGGAGAGGTCGCCAAGCGAGATCGCGCCGATCTGCGGCGGCGGGCGGCGCAGGAACCGCTTCAGGATACCGGCCTGGAAAATGAGTTTTTTGCGCAAGGCTGTAAACGCCGCATCCTCCTCGGCGGAGACACCGGCGATGCTCTCGCCGTAGGCGCCATGCAGCGTTATGGCCTTGCCGGAGCCATCGAGCACGGTCGTGGGCAGCAGCGTCCCGTCGCCGGTCAGCTCGAGGCCGATATCACGCGCCACGTCCGCATCGAGCCGGTTGACGAGATGCGCAAGACCGGCGGAGCGGAAGCCCGGGGCAAATTCATGCCCGCGTGTCGCGCCGCCCGGCGCATTCGCCGCTTCCAGCACCAGCACCCTGCGGCCGCCCTTGGCGAGGCGGGTGGCGGCGGCGAGCCCGTTGTGGCCGGCGCCGATAACGATCGCATCAAATGACGTCATGGGCTTTGCTCATCTGTTCGGGGGTGCGCTTCAGGTCTCGCAGGATTTCGGCGGCGGCGTTGCGGCCGGGTGCACCCATCACGCCCCCGCCCGGATGGGTAGAGGAGCCGCACATGTAGAGCCCATGGATGGGGCTGCGGTACTGGGCGTAACCCGGTACCGGCCGGTTGAAGAGAAGCTGGTCGAAGGTGAGTTCGCCTTGAAAAATGTTGCCCTCGGTGAGACCCACCTCGTTTTCGATTTCGCGCGGGGTGCGCACTTCCATGTGCACGATGCGGTCGCGGAAGCCGGGCGAATAGTCGGCGATCTGGCTGATGACGGTTTCGGCGAAGGCGTCGCGGTTGGCATCCGTCCAGTCGTGGCCCTCCACTTTCGGCGGGCAGTACTGCACGAAGCAGCTCATGAAATGTTTGCCGGGCGAGGCCATGGTGGGGTCGAGCGTCGTCGGGATCACCATGTCGAGGAACGGATCGGCGGACCAGCGTCCGTCCTTCCAGTCGTCATAGGCGCGCTCCATGCGCTCGATGGAATCGGTGAAGTGCATGTCGCCGCGCATGCAGGAAGAGCCTTCCGGCAGCGCCGGGAATTCCGGCAGGCTGTCGAGCGCGATGTTCACCTTGCCCGATGAACCGCGCATCTTGAAGTGCTTGACCCGGTGGACGAACTCGCCGGGCAGGGCGTCCTCGTCGACGAGCTTCAGGAAGGTGCGCTTCACATCGGCATTGGAGACAACGAGGTTGGCGTGGATTTCGTCGCCATTCGCCAGCACGACGCCGGTGGTTCGTCCGCCGCGGGTGAGGATTTTCGAGACTTCGGCATCGGTACGGATTGTGCCGCCAACAGATTCGAAGGAACGGGCGAGCGCCTGCGTCACCGCGCCCATGCCGCCGCGGGCATAGCCCCAGGCGCCGACGGAGCCGTCCACTTCACCCATGTAGTGATGGAGAAGGACGTAGGCCGTGCCGGGCGACATCGGGCCAAGTGCCGTGCCGATGATACCCGAGAGCGCCAGGTAGGCCTTGATGGCATCCGTCTCGAAATACTCATCGAGATAATCGGAAATCGACATGGTCCAGAAGCGCAAGGTCTCGGCCATTTCGTGCGGGCTGAACTCGCCGAATTTCTTGGCGAGGTAGAGGAATTCCGAGATGTCGCGCGGGCGGAAGCCGAACGGGTCCGGCGCGGTGCGCATCAGGAGCGGCTGGATGAAGCGGCACTGGCGCGTCACGTCGCGGGCATAGCGTTCGTAAGCCTCGGCGTCGCGCTTTGAGTAGCGGGCGAATTCGCGGCGGTGGCTGTCGTGGTCGCGGTAGGAGGCGAGGTAGTCGCCATCGCGGGTGAAGACCGCGCCGCCCTCATAGGCGATGACCTGGAGGCCGTGTTTCGGCAGTTCGAGATCGCGCATGATCTCGGGCCGGAACAGCGAGCAGACATAGGAACAGTTGGAATAGAGAAAGCCGGGCGTGAGCTCCCGGCTGGTCGCGGCACCGCCGACCCAGCCGTTCTTTTCCACCACCACGACCTTGAGGCCGGCGCGCTGCAAATAACACGCCGTGACCAGCCCGTTGTGGCCGCCACCGACGATCAGGGCATCGTACTTTTGCATTTTGGATGTCTCCCTTGTTTCTAAAAGCTGCATCAAAAGCAAAATGTTGTCCAGTTATTCTGAATGATCATTCAGCAAGTATCTTGCAATCGCCTGATTATGCGCTAGAATTTCGACCTATCAGAAAGCGCGCCGGTTCTGTGGCCGCTGGAGCAGGGATTGCCATGGTGGCAACGAACGAGGACGGCGCGGCGTCAGAGCCGGAATATGACGAGGCGGCGATCCGCTTCCTCGGCGTATTGTGGGGCGAGGGCTATCTTTCACCCGGCGGGCCGGCAGAGGTCGATCGCGTGCTGGCGGGTGTCGATCTCAAGGGGCGCCGCGTTCTCGATTTCGGCTGCGGCGCCGGCGGCATAACCCTGCACATCGCCAGGTCTCAAGGGCCAGCGGAGATCGTCGGTTATGATGTCGAGCAGCCTGTTGTCGAACGGGCGAGGACGGCGGCGGTAACGCAGGGGCTTTCCTCCATCGCGCGCTTCGTTTCCAGCCCGCCGGGTAGTCTGCCGTTCGGCGACGATGAATTCGATATCGTGTTCTCCAAGGATGCGATGATCCATGTGCCGGACAAGCAGGCACTCTTTGCCGAACTCTTCCGCGTCCTGAAACCCGGCGGCGTCTTCGCTGCATCCGACTGGCTGATCGGTCATGACGGTGAGCCGAGCCCCGACATGAAGGACTATATCGCCGCCGAGGGCCTGAGCTTCGGCATGGCCTCGTCGCGCCATTATCTGAGGGCCATGGCCGTCGCGGGGTTCGTCGATTGCACCGCCGAGAGCCGCAATATCTGGTATCGCGAGGTGGCGCGCGGTGAGTTGGCACGCCTGAAAGGCCCGCTTTATGACGAGGCTGTCGCGGCCGTCGGCGAGGCCTATGTGGAGAAGAATATCCGCACCTGGACAGCCATGCAGAAGGTTCTTGACAGCGGGGAGCATTGTCCCACTCATCTGCGCGCAAGCAAGCCGGCCGCGGGAGAACGCCTGTGACCGTGCTCATGAAAAATCCCAAAGGCAAGGTGACGGTGAAGATGCGGGCAAGCGGGGCTGAACAGGGCTCGGGCGACGGCGAGAAGCGGGGCCGCAAGGCCTCCAAGGAAACGAGACGGCAGCAGCTCATCGAGGCGACGATCGATTCGCTTGCCAAGCGCGGTTACTCCGATACCACGCTGGCCGATGTGGCGGATGGCGCCGGCCTTTCCCGCGGCATCGTCAATTTCCATTTCGAGAGCAAGGAAAACCTGCTCGTCGCCACGCTGCAGTTCATGTCGGAAGAGTATGGCGACCACTGGAATGCCGCGCTGGAAAAAGCCGGCCCAAGCGTGGCGAGCCGCATCTGGGCCGTCGTGCATGCCGATTTCGACCGCAAGATCTGCACCAAGCGCAAACTTGCCGCCTGGTGCGCCTTCTGGGGCGAGGCGAAGTCGCGGCCGACCTACCAGGCGCTCTGTGGTGCACGCGACGTCAAATACCAGGAAACCGTGATCGCGCTCTGCACTGAGCTGAAGGCGGAGGGGGATTATGCCTATGAGCCGGAGCCTATGGCGCTGTCGCTCTGCGTCATGCTGGAAGGCCTGTGGCTGCGCCTGACGATGGGCGACGGCACCACGCGGGAGAAGGCGCTGGAGGCGGCGATCGCCTTTGTCGTGATCGCCTTCCCGAAACATCTCACGATCCAAGGACCAAAACCACACTACAGCGCCGCGCGTCAGGAATGACGCGCGGCGCTGTAGCACTTTGATTATGCAGTAGGGAGCCCGAAAACGGGGAAGGAGCACGGCATGAAGACAACAAACACGGCCAAGCGTTACAGCACGGCGGCACTAGCGGCCTTCCTCGCCCTCGGAACCGCGCTTCCCGCCTTCGCCGCCGATACGCTCACCGTCTTCGACTGGTCCGGCTATGAGGACCCGGCTTTCCATCCCAAATATACCGAAAAGCATGGTGGCTCGCCGGATTTCTCGTTCTTTGGCGATGAGGAAGAAGCGTTCCAGAAACTACGGTCGGGCTTCAAGGCCGATATCGCGCATCCCTGCGCGCAGAGCATCGTGAAATGGCGCGAGGCAGGGTTGCTGGAGCCGCTGGATACGTCGAAGCTGACGTCCTGGAACGACATGCTGCCGAATTTCAAGACGATGAAGAACCTGATGACGTCGGAAGACGGCACGGCGTGGTTCATTCCCTTCGAGTGGGGCAACACGGTGCTCACCTACCGCACGGATACGGTGAAGCCGGAAGAAATCGCCTCGTTGAAAGCCTTCGCTGATCCGAAGTTCAAGGACCGCGTGTCGATCGGCGACAATGTCGACGACGCCTATGCTCTGGCGGGCCTTGCCATCGGCCTCAAGGACCTGACGGCGATGACGGACGCGCAATTCCAGGAGGCCTCCGCCTTCCTGCGCGAGGTGCACAAGAACGTGCGGCTCTACTGGACGGACAACACGGATCTCAGCCAGGCTATGGCCAGCGGCGAAGTTGATCTCGCCTGGGCCTGGAACGAGACGGCGACCACTCTGCAGGCGGACAGCCAGCCGGTCGCCATCAAGAAGGACACGAAGGAAGGGCTTTCCACCTGGGTTTGCGGCTATTCGCGGCTCAAGGGCGGTGAAGGCAGCCCTGATCTCGCCTATGACTACCTGAACGCGGTCACCGACGCCGCCGTCGCCGCCTACATGGTCGAAAGCTGGGGCTATGGCCATTCCAATGCCAAGGGCATGGCCGCGGTGGATCCGAAGATCCTTGCAGACAAGGGCTATGCGGATGTCGATGCCTTCGTCGCCAACACGCTGTTCCAGGCACCGATTCCGACGGAACTGCGGCAGAAGATGATCGCCGAATTCGAGAAGATCAAATCGGGTTATTGAGGGGATCGCCCTTCATCCGCCTACTGGCACCTTCTCCCCCAAGCGGGGGAAGGTGTTTGTCGCGATGCGGGGGTGGTTTACACCCGCGAAACCGGCGGGTCCTCTGCCAGAAGCACGAAGGCATCGGGATCGTAGGCGAGGCGGATTTCTGTGCCGACAGGCAGGTCGTCCGCGCCAAAATTGTTCGTCTCGACCATGGAGAGCGGCTGTTCCAGCCCGTCGATGCCGACCGTCAGGTGGGTGACCTCGCCGAAATAGGCACGGTTCTCGATGCGGCCGGTGAGTTCGTGCGGCGCGCGGTCGTCGTCCCATAGCAGGCGCAGGCGCTCCGGGCGGATGCCGACGGTGACGTGGCCATCGGCGGCAGCAAAGCCCTGTGGCTTGACCAGATTGACGGCACCGAAGCGCGCGGCATCGACGGAGACGGCATTGGCCTGTTCGCCGAGCACTTTCGCCGTCAAAAAGTTCATGCCGCCGAGGAAATCGGCGACTTTTCGCGTGCGCGGGCGCTGGTAGATTTCCTTGGGGCTGGCGATCTGGGCGATGCGGCCGCCGAACATCACGGCGATGCGGTCGGAAAGCGCGAGCGCTTCGTACTGATCGTGCGTGACAAGGATGAAGGTGATGCCGACCGCCTTTTGCAGCGTGCGCAGTTCCACCTGCATTTCCTCGCGCAGCTTCTTGTCGAGGGCGGAGAGGGGTTCGTCGAGCAGCAGCACCTTCGGGCGCATGACGAGGGCGCGGGCGAGGGCCACGCGTTGGCGCTGGCCGCCGGAGAGTTCGTGCGCCTTGCGTTGGCCGAGGCCCGAAAGGCGCACCATATCGAGCGCATCGCCGACGCGCTTCTTCTCGTCCTCCGGGGAAAGTTTTAGCCGTTTCAGGCCGTAGGCGACGTTTTCCGAGACGTCGAGATGCGGGAAGATAGCGTAGCTCTGGAACACCATGTTGGTCGGCCGCCTGTTCGGCGGCAGCGCCAGCGAGGGCACACCGTCGATATAGATCTCGCCGGCCGTCGGCGTCTCGAAGCCGGCGATGGAGCGCAGAAGCGTGGTCTTGCCGCAACCGGAGGGGCCGAGCAGCGAGAAGAATTCGCCCTCGGCGATCGACAGCGACACGTCGTCGAGCGCCTTGTAGATGCCGTAGAACTTCGACACGTTTTCGATCTGGATCATCGCGCGGTCGGGCATGGACGGCTCCTAGGGCAGTATGAGCGCCATCTGCGTGCGCCGTTCAGTACGGCGGCGCAGGATTTCGGCGAGGGTGAGCATGAGGATTGAAGCGACGAGCATGATCGTGCCGAGGGCAAACACGCCCGGCAGTTTTGCGGCGAAACGCAACTGGCCCCAGATGTAGACAGGCAGCGTCGGCTCGGTGCCGGAGAGGAAGAAGGCGAGGATGAACTCGTCGAGCGAGATGGTGAAGGTGACGAGCAGGCTGGAGACGATGGCAGGTGCCACCACCGGCAGCGTGACGCGCCGGAAGGTGCCGATGGCGGTTTCGCCGAGATCGTAGGAGGCTTCCTCCAGGCTGCGGTCGAAGCCGTCGAAACCGGAGACCAGCACCGACATGGCATAGGGCACGCAGAACACCGTCTGACCAAGGATGACGGTGAAGAGCGACAGTTCGACGCCCATTGCCAGCACGATCATCAAGAGCGAGACGGCAACGATGATCTCCGGAAGGAAGAGTGGCGCCATGATGAGGCCCGTCGCCGCGCGCTGGCCGCGAAAACGGTAGCGCGTGATGGCACGGGCGGCGCAGATGCCGAGGATCGTTGATAGCAGCGAGACCGAGATGCCGACGACGAGGCTGTTCCAGGCCGCCTCCATCATCACCGAATTGCCGGCGAGCGAGGCGTACCACTTCGTGGTGAAGCCGGCGAGCGGGAAGGTGGTGGTGGCCGCATTGTTGAAGGAGAAGACCGGCAGCAGCAGGATCGGCAGATAGAGGAACAGGAAATAGACCGCGACATAGACCGGCAGCCAGGGAATGAAGCGCAGGCGCTGCGTGAGGAGGCTCATTTGATCCTCCTGACCGTGACTTTCAGTGCGAGGACGACGGCCGCGGCCGCGAGCGACACAAGCACCATGGTCGTGACGGACAGAGCAGCTCCCAGCGGCCAGTTTGCGCCCTTGCCGAACTGTGCCTGGATGGCAGTGGCGATCATCACCCCGTCCTTGCCGCCGACGAGGCGCGGCGTCACGTAGTCCCCGACCGTCGGGATCATCACGATCAGGAAGGCCGAGATGACGCCCGGCAGCGACAGCGGCAGGGTGATGCGGAAGAACGCGCGGATGCGACTATCGCCGAGGTCGCGTGCCGCTTCGATCAACGTGCGGTCGACCTTCTGGAGCGACACATAGATCGGCAGGATGGCGAAGGCCGCCCAGCTGTGCACCAGCGTGATGATGACGGCGTTGGAATTGTAGAGGAGCGAGGTGACCGGCTTGTCGATGAGACCCATCGAGATGAGACCGGTGTTCATGACGCCGCCGTAACCGAGAATGACCTTCCACGACATGACGCGCAGCAGGTAACTGGTCCAACAGGGCACGGTAACGAGGAAGAGCCAGAGGTTCTTGTGCACGCCGCCATGGAAGGAAATGAACCAGGCGACCGGATACGAGAAGACGACGGTAACGACGCTGACCGTCAATGAGATCCACAGCGAGCGGACGAAGAGGTCGCGGTAGATCGGCTCGGTGAGGGCCTGACGGTAGTTTTCCAGTGTAAAGGTGCGGTCGATGTCGAGGTAGTTCTGCGTCCAGAAACTGTAGGCGATGACGATGAGGACCGGGAGAAAAAGCAGCGCCAGCGCGTAGAGGAAGGTCGGCGATACCATGGCGAGGCCGCGGGCCTCTTCGCTCCGCATCCAGGCCCGGTGCCTGGGGGAGGGCGTTTCAGCAACCGAGCCGAACGCCGCCGCCGTCATCGGGCAGAGCTCCGGTCGTGGCAACATTCATAGAGCGTGAGGCTTCCCATTCCCATATGTGCGCCTTTTCGGCTTGAGGAGTGCCGCTGTCCGGCCCTCTCGTGTTCCCTGACAGCAACATGTGCCCAAATCCCCGTTGAAATCAAGCCCCACTTCTGCAATATTGATTGAACGAACATTCAATATGATCTGGAAATATAAAATCTTTCATATTGTTGCTCGTAGATTCTCTTTGTTTAATAATCGATGGAGCGGGACATGGCGGCAATTCCGAAGACGGCGAACGAAGGCATGCGTCCCGACGAACCGGCTGGCGATGAGATCACCCGGCTTGCCGAGCGCCATCTGGTGCAGCCCTGGCCGGTTTCCGGCTCCATCGGTGCCGAAGCGCGTGGGCGCATCCTGTCGGGCGAGGGCATCTATGTGACCGATGCCTCCGGCCGGAAGCTGATCGATGGCCCTGCCGGCATGTGGTGCGTCAATGCCGGTCATCGCAACAAGGAGCTGGCCGATGTCATGGCGTCGCAGGCCATGGAGCTTTCTTACAATTCGCCCTGGTACACGACGAATACGCCCTCTGCCGTGCTATCGGCGCGATTGGCGGCGCATGCGCCGGATGGTGTCGACCATGTGTTCTACACGACCGGCGGTTCTTCGGCGGTCGAGACGGCGCTGCGCTTCATGCAGTTCGCCAATAATGTGAAGGGCCGGCCGGAGAAGAAACTGACCGTCTCCCGGCAGGGCGGCTATCACGGCTCGACTTTTCTTTCGGCCTCGCTCAACGGCCGGCCGCGCGACCATGACTGGATGGACAGCGCGTCCGACCTCGTCGTGAAGCTTTCCTGCCCGAACCCTTTCCGCCGGCCTGAAGGCATGAGCGTCGAGGCCTTCTGCGACTTCCTCGTCGAGGAATTCCGGCAGGTCATAGAAGAGAGAGGCGCGGACACGATCGGCGCCTTCATCGCCGAGCCGGTCATGGCTTCCGGCGGTGTCATCGTGCCGCCGCCCGGTTACCTGAAGCGCATGCACGCGCTCTGCCGCGCAAATGACATCCTGTTCATTGCCGACGAGGTGGTGACCGCCTTCGGACGGCTCGGCCATGTCTTTGCCTCGAAGGATGTCTTCGACATCGAGCCGGACATGATCACCTTCGCCAAGGGTGTCACGTCGGGCTATTTCCCGCTCGGCGGCGTGATGATTGCCGGACGGCTTTTCGAGGAACTGCGCCGGTCGAACCATTCCGAAGCCATGTTCGCGCATGGGCTCACCTATTCCAGCCATCCGGTCGGCTGCGCCGTGGCGCTGAAGAACCTCGATATCCTGGAAGGTGGGCTTTTGGAGCATACGCTGGCGGTGTCGGACCACTTCCAGAAAAGCCTGAAGGCGCTGGAGGACCTGCCGCTGGTTGGCGAGGTGCGGGGTCTCGGGCTGATGGCCTGCGTCGAATGTGTCGCCGACCGTGCCAGCAACAATCCGCTGACGCTCGACCTCGAAGTCGGCAAGCGCATCGACAAACATTGCCAGGAACTCGGCCTTCTGGTGCGCCCGCTCATTAACATGTGCGTGATGTCGCCGCCGCTCACCATCTCGCTTTCGCAGATCGACGACATGACGGCGATCCTGCGCAAGGGCATCGAGCTCACCATGGACGATCTTGTCCGCGAGGGGCTCTGGAAGGGCTAAGCCCTTCTGTAGAAAGTACGTTTGGAGCGACCATTCCCCGGTCCAAACGGTTGAGGCCCGCGAAAGCGGGCCTCTTTTTTGCGCGCCGTTTCCACAGGGAGACCGGCCGACCCGCCAGCGCGGGCGCCGCAGCAAAGGCTTGCACTCATGCGGCGCATGATGGCATTAGGGCTCCTTCTTCGGAGAATGGCACATGAGCAACGACACAAAAGCAACGCGGCCGTGGGCGCGACTGGTCCTTATCGCATCGCTTTTTGCGTGGGCGCCGCTTGCCGCCGCCACACCGTCCCAGGCCACGCCCGTTCTCGTCGTCGATGCCGACAGCCACCAGGTGCTCTACGAGGAGGATGCCGGCGCGCCGTGGTATCCCGCCTCCACGACCAAGCTGATGACGGCGCTCGTCGTGTTCGAAGCGCTGAAAGCCGGTGAAGTGACCATGTCGACGCCGGTGGTGATGACCCGCAATGCCACAAAGCAGGCATTTCTCGAGTCCGGCCTGACCTTCGGGCGGACGATGACGCTCGAAGACGCGCTCTATGCCGTGATTACCGCATCGGCCAACGACGTCGCCGTAGCCCTTGCCGAAGCCGTGGCATCCGACGAAGCATCCTTCGTTGTGCGGATGAACAAGACGGCGGTGCGTCTCGGCCTCACCGGCACCCACTATTCCAATCCGAACGGCCTGTTCGACAAGACGAACTATACGACCGCGCGGGATCTCGCGATCCTGGGCATGGAGGTCGATCGGGTGTTTCCCGGATACAGGCGCTTTTTCCAGGCCTCTTCCGTCACGATCGATGGCAAGGAAATCAAGTCCAACAATCTGCTCCTGACCCGCTTCAGCGGCACGATCGGCATGAAGACGGGCTTCATCTGCGCCTCCGGACGAAACATCGTCGGGCTCGCGACACGCAACGGACGGCGCATGATGGTGGTCATCCTGGGCGCGACGACGGAACGCGAGCGCAACGAGCGCTCTGCGCAGTACCTGACGCAGGCATTCGATGGCCGCCTGCCCACAGGCGCAGGGCTTGTCGAGGGCCTGCAGAACCAAACCGGTGTGGCGCCGGAAGACATGCGTATCCGTCTGTGCACAGACAAGAGTGCGGCCTATGAGGCGAGCCGCGATGCCCTTTACCCGATGGGTCTGCCGGGGCAGGAAAGCTATTTGAAGGACCGGGTAACCGAGCAGGTCCACACCATCGCCACTTGGCCCAGCGAGCATCTTGAGGATGTGCCCCTGCCGAAGTCCCGTCCTTCGTAAAACCTAGTCCCGGCTTTTCAGTCCGGCATTGGTTTCCGCCATCGCCTTTTCCTCCGGCGCGTACTTCAAGGTCATCACCGGCAGCACCTTGCGCAGGTGGTCATGATGCGTGCGCACGCCATATTCGAGGTCGGAGAGGTAGAAGCCGGCAAAGGCGTTGGATGTCATGGCTTCGTTCGACCAGACGGTGAGCTGTACGTCCTCGGCCTGCGTGTCGCGATCGATGCGGAAGGCGAGGTAGCGGGCGAGGCGATGCGCGCGATCCTCCTCGCGGTGGCGGTAGATGCCGCCGCGCAGCATCGTCTTGCCGACGGCCACCGGAAATTCCTGATAGAATTGCACGGTTTCCGGCGTGACGGCGATGACGCAGTTCGGGAAGAGGCCGAAATAGATCCAGGCCTTGCGCAACTGTTCCGGCAGGTGCGGGTTCTCCTGCGAGATCTTCACATAGTTGCGCACGCTCCAGCGGCGGCCGGCATGGGGATTGTAGGTCGCGAAAGAGCGGCAAAGACCATTGATGAAAGGCTCGTCATAGTAGGTGGAGCCGTAGAGGTCCTGCAAAGCCGGATGGGCCATGGCGACGTGGTAGCCCTCGTTGTCGACGTCGCGCACCGACTTCCAGTTGACTGGCGTTTCTTGCGTCCAGATTTCGCCAGACGGCACCATCTCTTCAGAGCGGTAGTGGGAAAGCTCCTGCTCGAAGGGTTTCATCAACTCGGCGACGGAGGGCTGTGGGCCGGGCGCGAAGCGGACGAAGACAAAACCCTGCCAGATCTCGCATTCGAGCGATTTCAGCGCGAACTCGTTTTTGTCGAGCGGCGGGAAGCTTTTGGGGCGCGCGGCGCCGCGCAGCGTGCCGTCGAGATTGTAGACCCAGCCGTGGAAGGGACAGACCAGCGCGTTGCGGCAGGTTCCCTTGTCGTCGGCGACGAGGCGGGAGCCGCGGTGGCGGCAGATGTTGTGGAAGGCGCGGACCTCGCCGTCCTGCCCGCGCAGGATGAGCGCGCGTTCGCCGATGACATCCATGGTGAGGTAATTGCCGGGCTCCGGAATGTCGGAGATGTGGCAGGCGATCTGCCAGTGTTCGCGAAAGACATGCTGCTTTTCGAGGTCCAGCAGGGCAGGGCTATGATAACACCAGCCCGGAAGCCCGCTTCTGTCCCAGTCGTTCGGAACGCTGATATCGCGGATCATCTCGTTCATGGTGCTCCCCTTATTTTGCTGAACGTTCATTCAATATAAGCACGATTTCCGTGCAAAAGGAATAGCTTGAGAAAACGCGCTGCCTCAAGAAGAGGAAAACCCCGGTCGCAGGGCGGCCGGGGCAGGGCGGATATCCGGTGAAAAAGCGCGGCAGCGCCGAGGCTTAACGGCAGATTTTCACACGCTTGACGATGAGGTTGCCCCATCTGTCATAGCGCTTGATTTTCTTCCAGAAGCAGTGGCGGTGGTGGCCGTAGTAGTGGGTGACATAGCCGCGGTGATGACCGCCCCAGCCGTGGTCGCCGCCGAAGCCGAAGTAGAACCCACCCGCCTGCGACGGGGCTGCGAAGGATACCGCTGCGATGGTTGCGACAACGGCGGACATGAGGAATTTGCGCATTTCAGTCTCCTCTCTTCCAGTGAATGGATGAACCATTTCATCCGTAGGATCACTGTCGCATGAGGGACTGGATGGCGCTGTTTCGGGTGGAACAGGCCTTATCGGTCGAGTTCAGGGTAATAGCGCTCCATGGTGCTGGGTCGCAGTTTCTCGCCGATCATGCAATCGGCGTCCGTTCCGGCGGTGCGGATGATGCGGGCGGGCGGTTCGACGCCGGAGACTTCCAGGATCAGCTTGCGGCGGATGGCGATGGCGAAGTCCTCGGGCTCCTGCACCGGGAGCACGAAGGCACCGGGGCCGCCGATGACGCAGTTGGAATAATAGTCGTCGAGCGAACCGTAGGCGGCCGAGGGCCGGATCATGATGGCAAGGCCGTTGATGATGATGCCGAGCGCTGTCGCGGCATCCCGCGCCGGTATCACCGGTGGGCCGAAATTGTTGGGGCCGTCGCCGGAAACATCGATGACGCGGCGCATGCCGGAATAGCTGTTGGCATCGAACAGATTTGCGCCATAGGCGATGGCCCCCGAGATCGACGTGCCGCGGCGTGTGGCGATCGGGCGCGCCTCCAGCAGTGCGGCGAAGGCATTGGCATCTTCGGGGTCGGATATGATCTGCCAGGGTAGGCGCGAACTGTCTTGAATCGTGCCCGCCCATTCGAAATAGCTGATGGCGATGCGGCCGGTCAGGCCCTCGCGCACGGCATTGACAAAATCGGGGTGCCGCAATGCCTCGACATAGCCGGCGCGCTGCACCTGCGCTTCTTCCAAATCCATGGACCCGGAGACGTCAACCGCCAGCACCAGTTCGACATCCACCTCCTCCCCGGAGGCAGCGGCGATCTCGGCACCCGCCGTCAGGCTCATCAGCAAGGCAAGCGTCGTCAGCATGACCATCACCCATCCGTGCATATCCCATTCATTAGATGGTGCACGATGGGCGGTTGGAAAGGGTGCATGCTCTTCAAAAATCGGTGATGGCCGGCGAATAGTGCGTGGGTCGCATCCGTTGCCTCAGGACCCGCGACTGCGGGTGCCGAACAGGGCTTGCCGCTTCGAGCAGAGAACGGATCACATGGGTTTCAAGGATATTTTCGCCAGGTTTCGCAGCAGGATATCAGGCGCAGGCGCGGCACCGGCAACACCACTCTCCCCGGAAGAGCAATTGGTCCGCGACTACGACCTCTACCTCGTCGATCTGCATGACGAAATGCCGTCCCTGATCCCACAGCGTGATGCCATGCGCACGGCTTGGCTCAAGGGTGATTTCGAAGCCTACCACCAGGCTTTCGAGGCCGCGCGGGCAAGCGGCGTCATCGCGGACAACGGCAAGCCGCTCTATTCGCTCGTCAAGGACTGGTTCCTCGAGCCTTTCATGGCGCTGCCGGATGATGAGGCGGCTGCGCCGGAGCATGAAGACATGCTGAAACCGTTCCGGGATTTCTTCCATCGCAGCCCCTCGGCCTTTTCCGCCGCCACCTATGCCGATGCCCTGCGCGTCACCGCCTTCGTGCGGCGCGGCACCGGCTGGGGGCGCGATGTGCGGGCCGACCAGTGGCAGGGCTATGAGGAATTGCTGAAGGAGGCCGACGACGTTCTCGATGGCCATGCCGATCCCGAGAATTTCAGCTGGCGGATCAGCGACTATCGACGCTCGGCCAACGAGGGCGATTTCGAAACATTCAAGGCGCGCTTCGAGCGGGCCTGGCTGCTCGACCGCTACAACATAGACCTTTGCCGCTCGCATGCCCGCATGATCATGCCGCGCTGGCTCGGCCGCGACGCACAGGATCTGGAAGACTTTGCGCGGCGTGCCGCGGAGCGGACGAAGGACCGTTTCGGCCTCGGCTTCTACGCGCTGATCCAGCAGGCGAACACCGATGTCGGCGACCATGAACTTGCCGATACGCTGTGTGATCCCGATCTGGTGAAACGGGGTTTCGAGGACTTGCTCGCCCGCTTTCCCGCGCCGAGCGTGATGAACCTCTATGCCGACACGCTGGAATGGATGGGCGACACGGAGGCGCTCGCCGACCTGCTCGAAACCCGGTTCAGGGTGATGGTGCCGCAGATATGGTATGGCGAAACGCGCAGCGACCAGATGTCCTATCTCTTCGCCACGCTGCTCGAAGCGGCGGAGGTTCTGGAAGGGCGAAAGCCCGGCTAGCTACGGATGGAGCGTCCGTGCGCGTCCTTTACAGCGTCGTCAATTGCCGGATCGCCATGTGCTTGTAGGCTTCGACCAGCGCATCACCCTCCGGCCGCGCGACCGAGACGGCAAGGCGCATCGTCGCTTCGCCGAGATGCATGACGAGGAGGGCCGTTGCGTCGATCTTCTGCGGATCGCCGGCCGGCTGCAGTGCCTTCAACCGTTCGGCAAGCAGCGCGCCGTTGCGACGGCTTTCCTCCACCTCCATGACGCGCAGCGCACCGTCCGCCTGCACGGCGGACCAGATGTCGCGGATGACGGGTTCGCCAAGGAAGATCGCGTAATAGGTGTCGATCAGCGCGCCGAAGGCGGTGGCGAGATCGTCCATGCTGGTCACGGTGGCGAGACCTTCGGCGATGCAGGCGCGGCTGTCCTCGTTGCAGCGCTCGGCCAGCGCTCGCACCACGGCGCTCTTGTCCGGAAAATACTGGTAGAGCGAGCCGATCGAGATGCCCGTGCGCTGGGCAAGCTCGCTCATGCGCAGCGCGTCGCTGCCCGTTTCGGCAATCATCCCCGTCGCATTGGCAAGGATGGCGTCCACCCGTTCGCGGCTGCGCTTCTGGCTCGGCGCGCGGCGCATCTGCGTGTCGTTCATCGCTTTCTCCACGGCCCATTCAAATCACGCTTGACAAATACGAGGATTCCTCACATTTTGCAAACATGAGTATTACTCATATTTTGGAGGATGAACGGATGACACGCATTCTGGTTCTGGGCGGTGAGGGCAAGACGGGGCGGCCAATTGCCGAGCGGCTGCGCGAAAAGGGGCATGAGGTGCGGATGGGGTCGCGCTCGGCGGCGATCCCGTTCGATTGGCGCGACGCCTCCGGCTGGCCGGCGGTATTGGAGGGCGTCGAGGCAGTCTACATCGCCTATCAGCCGGACCTCGCCGTACCGGGCTCGGACGACGACATTCGCCGGTTCTCTCGCCTGGCCGCGGAAGCGGGCGTCACGCGCCTCGTTCTGCTTTCGGGCCGCGGTGAGGATGCCGCGGAAGTGAGCGAGGAGGCGATGAAGGAGGCTGGTATCGCCTGGACGGTGCTGCGCGGCAGCTGGTTCTTCCAGAATTTCAGCGAAGGCCTGTTTGCCGAGCCGATCCTTGCCGGCGAACTGGTCCTGCCCTCGGCAACGGTACGCGAACCCTTCGTCGATACGCGCGACATCGCCGACGTCGCGGTGGCGGCGCTGACGGAGGAGGGGCATGCCGGCAAGACCTATGAATTGACCGGTCCGCGGCTGATGACCTTCCGCGAGGCGACGGCGGAATTTTCCGCGGCCGGCGGGCGCGCGGTGACCTATACGCCGGTCACGATCGACGCTTATGCTGCCATGCTGCGCGACGCTCAGATGCCGGAGGATGTCATCTGGCTCGTCACCTATCTGTTCGGCTCGGTGCTCGACGGCCGTAACGAGGCGCTTACCCATGACATCGAGCGCGTGCTCGGCCGACCGCCGCGCGATTTTGCGGATTTCGCCCGTGACGTGGCTGAAACCGGTTTCTGGAGGACCTGATCATGGCAAGCGCCTTTCCCATCCTGACCTTCCTCGCCATCCTTGCGACGGCGCTGAATGCCGGCCTGTTCTTCATCTTCTCCGTCTGCATCATGGCCGCCTTCGCGCGCCTGACGCCAGCGGAAGGGGCTGCGGCGATGAACGCCATCAATGTCGTCATCCAGAACCCCTGGTTCTTCTCGGCCTTCTTCGGCGGCGCGCTGCTGTCGCTGGTGCTGGCTGTTCTCGGTTTCATGCAGGGCGGGGCCGGCGGGCTGATGGCGGCGGCGGGTGGCATCATCTTCCTCGTTGCGGTCATTGGCGTCACGATCGTCTTCAACGTGCCGCTTAACAATGCGTTGGCCGCGGCCCCCGCCGGCAGCTCAGAACAGGCGGCCCTCTGGCAGCGCTATCTCGATGTCTGGACGATGTGGAACCATGTGCGCACGCTTGGTTCGCTCGCCGCGGTCGGGCTTTTCGCGCTGGCCTTCCGCCAAGGGCTCTGAGGCGGGCTGGCGCTCTTCCATCGGGCCTGCTAGCTCTTCTGTCAAACGAATGCCGGAGCCGACCTTGCAGGACATTACCGCCCTTTCTGCCCTTGCCCTTTCCGCCGCCATTGCCGAACGCCGGGTCGACTGCCGCGGCGTGATGGCGGCCTACCTTTCCCGCATCGAGGTGATCAATCCGCGCATCAACGCCATCGTCAGCCTCCGCTCTGCCGAAGACCTTTTGGCTGAGGCGGAGGCGGCCGACCGGGCGCTGGCGGCGGGGGAGCATCGCGGCTGGCTGCACGGCCTGCCGTTTGCTGTGAAGGATCTCTCCGAGGCCAAGGGTATCCTCTGCTCCTTCGGCTCGGCGAACTATGCGGATTTCGTGCCCGACTATGACGACATCCATGTCGAGCGCATCCGCGCGGCCGGCGCCATCATCATCGGCAAGACCAATGCGCCGGAAATGGGCCTCGGCTCGCACAGCTACAATCCGGTCTTCGGCGTTACCCGCAATCCCTACGATACGGGCAGGAGCGCCGGCGGCTCCTCCGGTGGGGCGGCGGCGGCGTTGGCGGCACGGCTGGTGCCGGTCGCCGATGGCAGCGACATGATGGGGTCGCTGCGCAATCCTGCCGGCTTCAACAATGTCGTCGGTTTCCGTCCGTCCTTCGGCCGCGTGCCATCGCTGGGCAACGAGCTTTTCCTCGGCCAGCTCGCGGTGAACGGCCCGATGGGGCGCAGCGTTGCCGATGTCGCAGCACTGTTCGCCACGCAGGCGGGGCACGATCCGCGCGATCCGCTGTCGCTGACCGACGAAAGCCTTTCGCTGGATGCGCATCGCGACCTTTCCGGCGCCCGTATCGGCTGGCTCGGCGATTTCGGCGGTTATCTGCCCTTTGAGCCCGGCGTGCTGGAGCTGTGCCGCGCCTCGCTCGACGTCTTCCGCCGGCTTGGCTGCACTGTCGAGGAGGTCGCGCCCGGCTTCGACATGGCGCGGCTGTGGCAGACCTGGCGCACGCTCCGCCACTTCCTCGTCGCCAACGGGCAGGCGGCGGATTATGCCGATCCGGCGCGGCGCGCACGCATGAAGCGGGAGATGATCTGGGAGGTCGAGGACGGTCAGCAGCTGTCCGCCAACGACGTCTATGCCGCCTCGCTGGCGCGCAGCGACTGGCATCGCCATGTCGCCGGCCTCTTCGAGACTTACGATTTCCTCATTCTGCCGTCGGCGCAGGTCTTCCCCTTCGACGCGGAGCTGGACTGGCCGAAGGCCATCGACGGGCGGGCGATGGATACCTATCACCGCTGGATGGAAGTGGTGATCGGGCCGACGCTGGCGGGGCTTCCCGTCGCGGCCATGCCCGCCGGTTTCGGCGCGAATGGACTGCCGGCGGGCATCCAGATCATCGGCCGGGCGCGCGCTGACCGTGACGTGCTTGCAGCGGCGGCAAGCTACGAAAAGGCGACCGACTGGCTTGGCCAGCATCCCCAATTCTAGGGAGGCAGGGCGGTTCGACACGTCATTGCCGCATTCTCGTGACAGGCAGCCTTGCCGGATGATGAGGACCTTCCGGCGGATTCCTTCAAAAACACGAGGCGCCGTTTAGGAATTGCTTACCATATTTCGTCATTCTTTGCTCGTTCGGCAGAGGTCCGGCGCAGGTCGCGCCGCTCGCCGCCAGCGTAACGGCTTTCGGAGCGTCATCTCCGCGGCCGCGTCGAGTAACGAGTTTCGGGTAACGAGTATCATGGCGTCTGTGTACGAGTCCGCGCGTTCCGCGTCCAAATCCCGTCGGGTCCGTTCCGGGGGTATTCTTCTCAGCGCATTGCTTGCCTGCGGCGTCATCGCCGGGTCCGCCTGGGCCGTCGTCTCGACGCTCAGTGCGATGCAGGATGCGGCGTCCTCGCTTTCGGAAGGCAAGAAGGCGATTGCCGCGTCCCTTCACGGCAAGCCTGTGGTGACCGACAGGAACCGTGTCGAGCGCACGGTGAAGATCGCAAAGTTCTCCCGGCTCTCGCAGCCTTCGGAAAGTGAACGCCGCCAAAGGCAATTGACGGCCGAAGCGGTACAGGTCGCGCACCAGCGCCGGATTTCCATCCAGCTGGCCTCCGCCGTCAAGCGGGAGAAGGCCAAGGCGGCTCTCATCGAGGCGGCCATTGCGCGTGCCGAGCGCTCCGTCGAGCAGGAAAAGGCGATCACCGGTCAGCCGACCATGGTGACGGCGCTGCTTCCCGACGAATCCGCCCGCAAGGACATCCAGCCCTTCGGCCTCGTCATGCAGAAGCCGGAGATCGACGAGGAAAGCATCCTCAGCGAAATTCCCCTGCCGGAAGCCAAGCCGGCGCTTGAGACCGTTACCATCGAGCGCAAGCCGGTGGAAGAAAAACCGGTCGCCCGCACCAAGCGCGAAAAGCAGGACGACAAGGAAGACGTCGCCATCGCGAAGCCAGAGCGCTCGCTGTTCAATGATTTCTTCAAGAGCAAGGGCAGCGGGGGAACCGGCTGGCCGGGCAAGGGTACGAGGGTGGCGATCTATGACGTCTCCAACGCGACCGTCTACATGCCCGACGGCACGAAGCTGCGTGCCCATTCCGGCATCGGCAAGATGCGCGACAACCCGGACTATGAGCACATCAAGATGACAGGCCCGACGCCGGCCGGCATCTACCGCCTGAAGATGCGCGAGCGGCGCTTCCACGGCGTCGAGGCGATCCGCATGACGTCGATCGACGGCCGTGACCCGAAGAACCGCACGGGCCTGCTGACGCACACCAACCTGCTGCGCGGCCAGAAAGGCTCGCACGGCTGCGTCGCCTTCCAGAACTACGAGCCGTTCCTCAATGCTTTCAAGCGTGGCCACATCAACATGATGGTCGTGGTACCGGAGCTGCCGTCGTCGCGCACGCGGCTCGCGGCGCTCTACCGCAAGGCCGGCGCCTGAGATTTACGGATATTTGTGATGACACCGGCGCCGTGTGCGCCGGTTTTTTCATGCGCGCTCTTTCCAGCGCGCATTCATATGATTTTTTTCTGAATGTTACGCCGAACACCAGTTTGGTTTAGCAATTGCTAAGAATTTTCAGCCAATTCTAATAGGACTGCCGGATTGGCCGGTTCTTTGACTGTTTCGTGCTGGGGATGACACGTGACCGCTTTCGATTTTGGAATGGATGCCCGCGCCGTGCTTGCTGCGATGAAACGTTCGCAAGCGATCATCGAGTTCGACCTGACGGGCAAAATCTTGCATGCCAACGAGAATTTCCTGCAAGCCGTCGGCTACCAACTGTCGGAGATCGTCGGTCAGCATCACCGCATCTTCGTTGAACCGTCTGAAGCCAAATCGACGGACTACGCATCCTTCTGGGCCAGTCTCGCCGAGGGCCATTTCGACCAGCGCCAGTACAAGCGCATCGCCAAGGGCGGCCGCGAGATCTGGATCGAGGCATCCTACAATCCGGTCTTCCGCGGCAAGAAACCCTACAAGGTGGTGAAGTTCGCAACCGATATCACCGCGGCGAAGCAGAAAGCGCTGGAGGACGAGGGCAAACTCACGGCACTCGGTCGCGCGCAGGCGGTCATCGAATTTTCGCCGAAGGGCGATATCCTGACGGCGAACCAGAACTTCCTGTCGGCGCTTGGCTATGACCTGTCCGAAATCGTCGGCCGCCATCATTCGCTGTTTTGCGCGGCGGACTATGCAGCGAGCGCGGAGTACAAGCGTTTCTGGCAAAGGCTGGCCGAAGGTCACTTTGTTTCCGACCAGTTCACCCGCATCGCAAAGGGTGGCGGCAAGATCCACATCCAGGCCTCCTACAACCCGATCTTCGATGCCGACGGCAAGGTGTTCAAGGTGGTGAAGTTCGCCACCGACATGACGCAGCGCGTGCAGGCGATCGAGGAGATCGGCGCGGGTCTTGGGCGGCTTGCCGAATGCAATATCCGCATGACGATCGACAGCCAGTTCGTGCCCGAATTCGAGCCGCTGCGCCGCGACTTCAACAACGCGATCAGCGCGTTCCAGGAAACCCTGTCGCAGGTACTTGACCAGACGCATATGCAAAACCGCAGTGGCCAGGACATGCGCAAGGCTGCGGAGGATCTTTCCGAGCGCACCCGCCGGCAGGCTGTCGCCCTCGAAGAGACGGCTGCAGCATTGACGCAGGCGACCGTCGCCGTGCGCTCTTCGACCGATCGCACACGGGAAACCCGCAAGCTCGTGCAGGATGCCCGTGCCTCCGCCAACACCTCTGCCAATGTCGTGAACGACACGGTGAGCGCCATGCAGCGGATCGAGTCCGCCTCGAGCGAGATCAGCCAGATCATCGGCGTCATCGACGAGATCGCCTTCCAGACCAATCTCTTGGCGCTCAATGCCGGCGTCGAGGCGGCGCGTGCCGGCGAGGCCGGTCGCGGCTTTGCGGTCGTGGCCCAGGAAGTGCGCGAGCTTGCGCAGCGCTCGGCCAAGGCCGCCCGCGAGATCAAGACACTGATCACCAATTCCAGCGCCGAGGTTCAGGATGGCGTGCGTCTTGTCGGCGAGACGGGCCGGGCGCTGCGTGAAATCGGAAACTTTGTCGAAGAGATCGACCACAATGTCGATGCCATCGCGACGTCTGCCGCCGAGCAGGCGAGCGGGCTGGAGGAAATCAGCGCTGCCGTGAGCGACGTGGACCGGATCACCCAGGAAAACGCTGCCATGGTGGAGCACACGACGTCCACCAGCCAGTCGCTTGCCGAAGGCGCGATAACGCTGAGCGAGTTGGTGAACCGCTTCCAGCTCAATCGCCGTGCCCTTCGCCGTGACGGAAGCGAAATCTGGACACCGCAAGAACGTGCCGCCCGTCTCGGAGGCATGCGCAAGGCCTCCTGATACCCCGATGACGGGGCCGTTTGGCGGTCCCGTCAGACCTTTTCGACGAAGCCGTCCAGCACGCGCTTCTGGCCGGCGCGGTCGAAATCGATCGTCAGCTTGTTGCCTTCGATCGCCGCCACATTGCCATTGCCGAACTTGGTGTGAAAAACGCGGTCGCCGACGGAAAATTTCGACGGTTCGGTCGTGGTCGACTTTGCCACCAGTTCACCGTCGATGGTGCGCGAGCGCGGCCCGGATTCGCCGTAGCCGATGCGCTCCACGGCATGTCCGGAGCGGGAACCCCAGTTATCGCGGGTCGCATCCGTGCGGTTCGTCTGCGCACGGCGCCAGCCGGGTGTCGAATAGCTGTTCTGGAACGGCTCCTGCTTGTCGAAGCGCGACTGGCCATAACCACCGCGGCCGTAACCGCCATAGGATTGCTCGACCTCGGCCACTTCGACATGCGCTTCCGGCAGTTCGTCCAGGAAGCGCGACGGCAGCGTTGATTGCCAGAGGCCGTGGATGCGGCGGTTCGAGACGAACCAGATGTGGCAGCGCCGTTTGGCGCGCGTAATGCCGACATAGGCGAGGCGGCGTTCCTCCTCCAGACCGTTGCGGCCGCCCTCGTCGAGTGCGCGCTGGTGCGGGAACAGGCCTTCCTCCCAGCCGGGCAGGAAGACGGTCTCGAATTCGAGGCCCTTGGCCGAGTGCAGCGTCATGATCGAGACGGCGTCGAGTTCGGCGTTCTGCTCGGCATCCATGACGAGCGATACGTGGTCCAGGAAGCCGCGCAGCGACTCGAAGGCCTCCATCGAGCGGATGAGTTCTTTCAGGTTTTCAAGGCGTCCCGGGGCTTCGGCAGACTTGTCTGCCTGCCACATGGCGGTATAGCCGCTCTCGTCGAGAACCTTCTCGGCAAGATCGGTATGCGGCGTGGTTTCCAGAAGCGACTGCCAGCGGCGGAAATCGGTGACGACGTCGAAAAGCGCCTTGCGCGCCTTGGGCTTCAGCTCGTCCGTCTCGATGATATCCGCGGCGGCGGCCAGCATGGGGATGTCGCGGGCGCGGGCATAGTCGTGCAGGTTGCGGATCGTCGTATCGCCGAGGCCGCGCTTCGGTGTGTTGACGATGCGCTCGAAGGCGAGGTCGTCGGCCGGCTGGCTGACGAGGCGGAGATAGGCCATGGCATCGCGGATCTCGAGCCGCTCATAGAAGCGCGGGCCGCCGATGACACGGTAGTTCAGGCCGAGTGTGACGAACCGGTCTTCGAATTCGCGCATCTGGAAGGAGGCGCGCACGAGGATCGCCATGTCGTTGAGCTTGTGTTGCTTGCGCTGGAGCTGCTCGATTTCCTCGCCGACGGCACGGGCTTCCTCTTCGGAGTCCCATGCCGCATGCACCACGACCTTGTCGTCGTCCGGATCTTGGCGATCGGTGAAGAGCGTCTTGCCGAGGCGATCCTCGTTGTGCGCGATCAAATGGCCGGCGGTGCCAAGAATGTGGGCGGTCGAGCGGTAGTTGCGCTCCAGCTTGACGACCTTGGCGCCGGGAAAATCCTTCTCGAAGCGCAGGATGTTGTCCACTTCCGCACCACGCCAGCCATAGATCGACTGGTCGTCGTCACCGACGCAGCAGACGTTCTGCGGCGTGCCCTTGGGGCGCTGCGCCAGCAGGCGCAGCCACATGTACTGGGCGGTGTTGGTATCCTGGTATTCGTCGACGAGGATGTAGCGGAATTTCTGGTGATACTCGGCCAGCACGTCCGGATTGGCGCGGAACATGCGGATCGGGTGCAGCAGCAGGTCGCCGAAGTCGCAGGCGTTCAGTGTCTTCAGGCGGTTCTGGTAGGCGATGTAGAGTTCGCGGCCCTTGCCGTTGGCGAAGGCACGGGCGTCACCCTCCGGGATCTGTGCCGGGTCGAGGCCCTTGTTCTTCCAGCCGTCGATCATGCCGGCGAACTGTTTGGCCGGCCAACGCTTGTCGTCGATGCCCTCGGCCTGGAGAATCTGCTTGATCAGGCGCACCACGTCATCGGTGTCGAGGATCGAAAAATCCGAGCGCAGGCCGACGAGTTCGGCATGACGGCGCAGCAGCTTGACCCCGATGGAGTGGAACGTGCCAAGCCAGGGCATGCCCTCGACGGCACCGCCGACGAGAAGCCCGATGCGCTCCTTCATCTCGCGCGCCGCCTTGTTGGTGAAGGTCACGGCAAGCAGCTGGCTGGGGAAGGCGCGGCCGGTGGCGAGGATATGGGCGATGCGCGTCGTCAGCACGCGCGTCTTGCCCGTGCCGGCGCCGGCGAGCACCAGAAGGGGTCCGTCGACCGTCTCCACCGCCTCGCGCTGCTCGGGATTGAGGCCGGAAAGATAGTCCGGCGCCCGGCCGGAATCCCGGGCCGCCATGGCGCGCGCAGCAATGCCGCCGCCGGCCGGCTTCGCCGGCGCTACGGGTTTTTTGGCGAGCTGCGGGTCTTCATCGAAGAAGGGAATGTCGTCGTAACCGCTGATCATGCGGCTCAATGTAGTGATTCGGGTCCGAAAGACCAGTTTTCTGTTCTGCTTTTATTCCATACGGGGAAACGGAAACCGAAAGATTGTGGAAAGTCGCGTTTGTTCAGGCCTTTGTGCGGTCGGCATCGAAGGCGCTGTCCACGGGCAGTTGAAGGGCCGTGGCAAGCTGGTTCGTCTTGCCGGCGAGCGAGACGATGGCGAGCAGTTCGGCATGTTGCGCATCCGTCATGCCCTTCGCCTTGGCGGCGGCGGTGTGGGAGTGAACGCAGTAGCTGCAACCGTTCGTCACCGAAACGGCGATATAGAGCATTTCCTTGACCAGCGGGTCGAGCGTCGACGGTGTCGCCATCACGGCCTTCACCTCGGTCCAGGTGCGCTCCAGCAGTGCGGGATCGAAGGCGAGGTAGCGCCACATATTGTTGACGAAATCCGACTTGCGGGTGGTGCGGATATCGTCGAACACCGCCTTGACGCGCGGATCGGCTTCGACGTCTTCGGCGGGCTTGACGGTGCTCATGGTTTTCTCCTGAAGGAAGGGCCGGCGGAAAGACCGCCGGCCGATGTCGTTTAGACCAGCGCGATGACGCGGGACGGGCCACCCGTGCCGCCCCGCACCTTCGGCGCACCGACGATGAGCGTTGCGCCCTTGGCCGGAAGCTGGTCCAGATTGGCGGCAGCTTCAAGCCCCCAATGGCCGGAGGCTAGCCAGGCATAGTGCGTGGCGAAGTCCGGCGAGATGCCGTAGTCGAGCGACAACGTATCGACGGCGATGCCGACGGCGCTCGAATTTTCCGCCAGATACTGCACGGCTTCGACATGGAAGCCGGGGAAGTGCATCTTGCCCTCGGCATCGGCATTGCGGAATTTTTCGGTACCGAGATGTTTGTCCCAGCCGGAGAGGAGCGCCACGCAGGCCTTTTCCGGCAGGTCGCCATTGGTGGCAATCCACGCCTTGATGTCATCCGGCGTCAATTGCGCATCCGGGTTGGCATCGGC
The DNA here is from genome assembly GCF_052438155.1 of Shinella sp. Taxonomy (NCBI): domain Bacteria; kingdom Pseudomonadati; phylum Pseudomonadota; class Alphaproteobacteria; order Hyphomicrobiales; family Rhizobiaceae; genus Shinella; species Shinella sp. The sequence goes on from NZ_JBQVPI010000001.1 coordinate 657,417, forward strand.
CTTCGCGCGGATGTCGATGACGGCAAGCGGTACGACGAGGTCGGAGACCGGTATTTCGGCGACCGACTTGCCGTCTTCGGAAAAGTGCAGCGGCGCATCGAGATGCGTGCCGGTATGCTCGTTCACACGCAGTTCGAACAGATTGAACTTGTGTTCCTTATAATTGAACTTCTGCTCGCGCCAGAACTGCTGCTGTCCGAAAAAGGTCGGAAACTCCTCGTAGAGTTCGTGGGTTAGATCTGTGGCCTTCGTCGGTGCCTGAGCCAAAGCCGGGCTAAGTACGCCGGAACTGGCGGCGGCAACGGTTGCCGCTCCCGCTGCGGCGGCGCGAAAAAAGTTTCTTCTCGAAAGCATGCGGTTCTTGACGGATTCGATGACGCAGGCGTCACACATGGATTTTCCCCCTGTTGGTCAATGCGTTGATGAAAGAATACTGAAATAGGCTTGGCCACGCGGGCCGTGGAAAAGGTATCACAAGCGCAAGGATGGTCCAGTCATGACCATGCTCGCCAAAGGAGCGGGGAGGGAAGATTTCTCCACGTTTTCTTACAATTTGGTAACAGAGCGGCCCGCCAATCTTACATTTCGGTAATGATCGGGTTCTTTCATTGCCGGTTCATTTCCAAAGCAGGATACTTGCTCTATGCCGCACCTCGACAGGTGTCGGTTCGCTTTCATCGGAGAGAGATTGCATGCGGGTTTGGAAACAGCTCCTCATAAGCCTTGGCGTCATTTCGGCCGGGGTTTTGCTCTGGGGCCGCTTCGTGCCTGGGGCAAACGACATGCTCAAGGCCGCGGGCCTGCCGGGCACGCTCGTTGCCGTGATCGCGCCTGCGAGCGAGGGGCAGGCGGAAGGTGGACAGCAGGGCGGCCGGCGCGGCGGCTTCGGCGGCGGGCCGGTGCTCGTTGCCACGAAACCCGTCGCCATGGCCGTGGTCAACGACCGGCTCAATGCGATTGGCGATGGCGAAGCGATCCGCACCGTCACTGTAACGCCCTATGCGACCGGCAACCTGACGGAAGTCCTGGTCAAATCCGGTGAACGGGTAGAGCAGGGGCAGGTCATCGCCCGTCTCGACAGTGATGAACAACGCATCGCCGCCGACCAGGCGCGTGTGGCGCGAGAGAGCGCGGAGCAGAAGCTGAAGCGTATCCAGAACCTCAAGTCCTCCATGAGCACGGCGGAATTGCAGGATGCCGAAACCGCAGTGAAGGCGGCTGAACTGGTGCTGCAGAATGCCGAACTGACGCTGCGCCGGCGTGATATCATTGCGCCCTATGGCGGTGTGGTCGGCATTATCTCGGTCAATTCCGGCGATTATGTCACGACGTCGAGCCCGATTGCCGTCATTGACGACCGTTCGGAAATCCTCGTCGATTTCTGGGTGCCGGAGCGTTTTGCAACGAGCGTGCGTGTTGGCGGCGATATCACCGCGACGGCCGTGGCGCGGCCGGGCGAAACCTTCTCGGGCGAGGTACAGGCGATCGACAACCGCATCGACCAGGAAAGCCGCACCCTTCGCGTGCGCGCCCGCATCGACAATCCCGAGGATGTGTTGCGCGCCGGCATGTCCTTTCAGGTCAACATGCTCTTCGCCGGCGACCTCTATCCGAGCGTCGATCCGCTTTCGGTGCAGTGGAGTTCGGACGGTTCCTATATCTGGCGGGTAAACGGCGAGAAGGTCGAGCGCGTGCCGGTCCATATCGTCCAGCGCAACCCCGACAAGGTTTTGGTGAAGGCAGCACTTGCCGAGGGTGACCAGGTCGTCACCGAAGGCGTGCAGACGTTGCGTCCCGGCGGCGCGGTGCGCACCGCCGAGCAGGACCGGCAGGCGACGCCCGCCGTTGCGGAGGGCTCGTAATGTCGGGGGACGCGAACGGGCTCGGTACGTCCGGCAAGGCGGGGTTCACCGCGCTCTTCATCCGCCGGCCGATTTTCGCCCTCGTGCTCAACACTTTGATCGTCGTCGCCGGCCTCGCCGCCTTCAACGGCGTGGAAATCCGCGAACTGCCCTCCGTCGATCAGCCGGTGATCAGTGTGTCCACCGAGTTCGAGGGCGCCTCGCCGGAGACGGTCGACCGCGAATTGACGGACGTTGTCGAGGGTGCCGTCTCGCGTGTGCAGGGCATCAAGGACATTTCCTCGCAGTCCTCCTTCGGCCGCAGCCGCGTTACCCTGCAATTTTCCGACACGACGGACGTCAACCAGGCGGCGAATGACGTGCGCGACGCGCTCGGCCGCGTGTCGAACCAGTTGCCTGACGGCGCCGATGAACCACGCGTCGTCAAGGCGGACGCCGACAGCCAGCCGATCATGCGCCTGGCGCTGACCTCCGACACCCAGTCGCTGGAAGACCTGACGCTGCTTGCCGAAAACGAGATTACCGACAGGCTTGCCTCCGTCGAGGGCGTCGCGGACGTCGCCGTTTACGGCGATCAGGAGAAGATTTTTCGCGTAGACGTCGACCAGTCGAAGCTGGCGGCGCGCGGCATTACGGTGGCGGACCTGCGCAATGCGCTGGCGACCGCATCCTTCGACGTGCCCGCTGGGTCGCTGAAGAGCCAGAGCCAGGACATCACGGTGCGCGCGACCGCGGACCTCACCACGCCGGCCGACTTCGAAAACCTGATGGTCAAGAACCGGGTGCGCCTCGGCGATATCGCCATGGTGACATTGGGACCGGACGAGGGCTCCACCGCGCTGCGTTCGAACGGGCGGCAGGGCATCGGGCTCGGCATCATCCGCCAGGCGCAGTCGAACACGCTCGATATTTCAACCGGCGTGAAGCAGATGGTGGCGCAGTTCGGCACCATCCTGCCGGAAGGCACCGAAATAAAGATTACCAGCGACGACGCCGTCTTCATCGAGGGCGCAATCCACGAGGTGGAGATCGCGCTGGTCGTTGCGGTGCTGATCGTGACGCTCGTCATCTACCTCTTCCTGCTCGACTGGCGGGCGACGCTGATCCCGACGATCAGCATGCCGATCGCGCTGATCGGTACGATCGCGGCGATCTACATGGCCGGCTTCTCCGTCAACATCCTGACGCTGCTCGCCATTGTCCTGGCGACCGGCCTTGTGGTGGACGACGCCATCGTGGTGCTGGAAAACATCGTGCGCCGGCGGGCGGAGGGGTTGCAGCCGCGCGCGGCGGCGATCCTCGGCACGCTGGAAGTGTTCTTCGCCGTGATTGCGACGACGGCGACGCTTGCCGCCGTCTTCATCCCGCTCTCCTTCCTGCCGGGCCAGGCTGGGCGGCTTTTTCGCGAATTCGGCTTCGTGCTGGCCTTTGCCATTCTGCTTTCTTCCTTCGTGGCGCTGACATTGTGCCCGATGCTCGCCTCCCGCATGCTGACCAAGGACATGACGCACGCGCATACGGGCGTGCTTGCCCGCATCGGCGGCGCGGCCTCGCGCTTCTATCGCTCGACATTGAGCGCCTGCCTCGGTGCGCCCTTCATCGTCTTCATCGTAGCGCTACTCTTCACTGTGGCCGGGGCGACCTCCTTCTTCACCATCAAGTCCGAGCTGACGCCGAGCGAGGACCGCTCCATGGTGATGCTGCGCGTGAATGCGCCGCAGGGCGTGTCGCTCGAATACGCGCAGGACCAGATGAAGCTGATCGAGAACAAGCTTCGTCCGCTCTATGACAGCGGGGAGATCGTCAACATCTTCTCGATCTCCGGGCAGGGCGGGTCTTCGAACAGCGGCTTCATGGTGCTGACGCTGGCACCCTGGAGCGAGCGCGAGCGCGCGCAGCAGCAGATCGTGCAGGATATCAACCAGGCGGTCGCGACCGTGCCTTCGGTGCGCACCTTCGCCATGCAGCCGAACAGTCTCGGCATCCGCGGCGCCGGCAACGGCCTCCAGGTTGCTCTCGTCGGCAACAACTATACCAAGCTCGGCAATGCCGCGGCCGAACTCGTGCGCAAGATCGAAGACAGCGGCCGCTTCCAGAACGTGCGCCTGAACTATGAGGCCAACCAGGCGCAGCTATCGGTGACGATCGACCGCGAACGCGCCGCCGACCTCGGCATCGACATTACCGGCCTTTCGACCGCCTTGCAGGCGATGCTGGAAGGCACGAGCGTCGTCGACATCTATGTCGAGGGGCAGGCCTATCCCGTAAAACTCTCCTCGACGACCCAGCCGATCAACGATCCGATGGACCTAGAAAACATCTTCCTGAAGACTGGCGACGGCAAGATCGTGCCGATGTCGTCCATCGCCTCGCTTGAAGAGAAGGCCGTTGCGCCGCAGCTTTCGCGCGAGCAGCAGTTGCGTGCCGTCTCGCTCTCGGCCGGCCTCAAGGATGGCCTTGCACTCGGCGATGCGCTGGCAATGGTGCAGGAGATGGCCGAGCCTTTGCTGCCGGAAGGCTCGCGCCTGATGCCGATGGCGGAAGCAGCGACCCTGCAGGAGAATTCGAGCGGCCTTGCCGTCACCTTCGGCTTCGCCCTCATCATCATCTTCCTCGTGCTGGCCGCGCAGTTCGAGAGCTTCGTCAGCGCCATCATCATCATGGTGACGGTGCCGCTCGGGCTTGCCTGCGCCGTCTTCGCAATGATCCTGACGGGTACGACGCTCAATATCTACAGCCAGATCGGGCTCGTCCTGCTTGTCGGCATCATGGCAAAGAACGGCATTCTGATCGTCGAGTTTGCCAACCAGCTGCGCGATCGCGGACAGGATATCCGCAGCGCCATCGAAAACGCCTCGAACATCCGCCTGCGCCCGGTCATGATGACGATGATCGCGACCGTCGTCGGTGCGGTGCCGCTGGTGCTGGCAAGCGGCGCGGGTGCGGAGGCGCGTGTCTCACTCGGCTGGGTGCTCGTCGGCGGCCTCGGCCTTGCGACGGTCGTCACGCTTTACCTGACACCCGTCGCCTATCTGGTGATTGCCCGCTTTACCAGCCCGCATGCCGACGAGGAAAGGCGCCTTGCCGCCGAATTGCAGCACGCCGAGAGCCTTGCCAAGGGCGAAGGCAGCGCCCTGCCGCAGCCGGCGGAGTGACGGCCGGGCCGTTGCCGCCGGAAATGCGGGTGATCGGATATTGCTGCTGGACAGCCGGGCGTCAATTTGCTGAGTAACCCCCACAGGCAGTGAGGGTAAGACGATGGCATTGGCGGATATCAGGAGTGGCGCGCGCAACGAAAAGGGTATCGTTGAAATTCTGCCGCGTCTTGCCGAGCGTTTTGGCCCGCGTTTCCAGACGGGCGAGGCGATCCGCACCCAGCATGCGCACACCACGACCTATATCCCCGCCCAGCTTCCCGATGGTGTCGTTTTCGTCGAGACTGCCGAGGAGGTGAAGGCGATCGTCGGCCTCTGCGCAGAGCTGAAGGTGCCGGTCATTCCCTTCGGCACCGGTTCCTCGCTGGAGGGGCAGGTGAATGCGCCGCTCGGTGGCATCTCCATCGATTTCAGCAATATGAAGCGCGTGCTGGAGGTGAATGCCGAGGATCTCGATTGCACGGTCGAGCCGGGCATTACTCGCGAGGAGCTGAACACCTATCTGCGCGATACCGGCCTGTTCTTCCCGATCGATCCGGGCGCCAATGCGTCGATCGGCGGCATGACCTCGACGCGCGCCTCCGGCACAAATGCCGTTCGTTACGGCACGATGAAGGACAACGTGCTGGCCGTGACCGCCGTGACGGCCACCGGTGAGGAAATCCGCACCGCCCGTCGTGCGCGAAAATCGTCGGCGGGGTATGACCTGACACGCCTCTTCGTCGGTGCCGAGGGCACACTCGGCGTCTTGACCTCCGTCACGCTGCGGCTCCAGGGCATTCCATCTGTCATTGCCGGCGGCATTTGCGGCTTTCCGACTTTGAAGGACGCCTGCGATGCCGTGATCATGACGATCCAGCTCGGCATCCCCGTCGCGCGGATCGAACTGGTCAACACGCTGCAGATTAAGGCCTGCAACGCCTATTCGGGCCTCACCCTGCCGGAGCAGCCGACGCTGTTCGTGGAATTCCACGGCAATGCAGAGAGCGTTCGCCTGCAATCGGAAGAATTTGGCGAGATTGCCGCGGAATGCGGCGGCGGCGAATTTCAGTGGACTTCGGATGCCGAGGAGCGCGCGAAGCTGTGGAAGGCGCGGCACAATGTCTATTGGGCGGCGAAGGCGCTTCGGCCGGGTTATTCCGTCATCGCGACGGACGTCTGCGTGCCGATCTCCAGGCTCGCCGACTGCGTGGCGCAAACCGAGGCCGATATCGAGGAGCATGGCCTGCTGGCGCCGATCGTCGGGCATGCCGGCGACGGCAATTTCCATGTCAGCCTCGTCTTCGATGACAAGGATCCTGCCCATGTGGCCCAGGTCGAGGCCTTTGTCGGCCGGCTGAATGCCCGTGCGCTTGCCATGGACGGCACCTGCACCGGTGAACATGGTATAGGGCAGGGCAAACAATCCTTCCTGCCGGGCGAGCTTGGCGGCTCGGTTCTGCTCATGCAGCAGATCAAGCAGGCGCTCGATCCGGACAACATTCTGAACCCGGGCAAGATTTTTTCGACCCTCTAGCGGACGTTCGCGTTATCCTGACGGAACGAAACAGAATTCAAGGCAGGCTGCGTGCTTTCTAGGATCATGCTCTTCGTTGGCGGCTTGGTGGTCGTGGCGCTCTTTGCGGCGCTGCTTGCACCGCTTTTCGTCGACTGGACCAGCTTTCGGCAGGATTTCGAGCGCGAGGCGAGCCGCATCATGGGACGCCCCGTCACCGTGCACGGCAGCGTCGATGCGCGGCTGATCCCGTTTCCCTCGGTGACACTCAACGACGTGCGCGTCGGTGCACCGGACGATGGCAAGCCGTTGGTCGAAATCGCGCGCTTTTCCATGGATGCGGAACTGGCGCCGTTCCTGTCCGGCGAGGCACTGATCTTCGACATGCGCATCGAAGGCCCCAAGGCGCGTATCAAACTCTTCCAGGACGGCACGCTCGACTGGGCGCGCGGCCGGAAATCCGATATTCCGGCCCGCACCGTCATCCTCGAAAATGTCGAGATCAGCGGCGGCGAGATCGAGTTCGTTGACGAACAGACCGGCCGCACGCGCCATGTCACCGGGCTTGATGCGCAGATTTCGGCCAAGTCGCTGGGTGGCCCCTGGCGCATCGATGGCCGTGCGGCGCTCGATGGCGAGAGCGGCGCCTTCCAGCTTTCGAGCGGGCAACTGGAGAACGGTGCCCTCTCGATGCGCGCCCGCGTGGTGCCCGACCGGCTTTCCTTCACCGCCGATCTCGATGGAGCGCTGAAGGTCGTCGACTTCCGCCCACTCTACGACGGCGCCTTCACCCTGTCGGAAAAGCCGCGGCCGAAGGGTGATGGGTCGCCTGAACCGATCCGCGTTGCCGGCAAATTCGAGCTCTCCAACGAACGCATCCGCATCCCCGAATACCGGCTGGAAGCCGGGCCGCGTGACGATCCCTATATCGTCACGGGCGAGGCGACCCTTGATACCGGCCGCGCGCCGGAATTCCTGCTGATCGCCGATGGCCAGCAGATCGATGTCAGCCGCATCGGCAACAGCGGAGAGGCGGGCAAGACCGGCCGCAATCCGCAGGTCACCATCCGCCAGCGGCTTCAGGCGCTGCTCGCCCTTGCTGCCGATATCCCGATCCCGCAGGTCCCCGGGCGCGCGAGCCTCTTCCTGCCCGCGGTGGTGGTCGGCGATACGACGGTGCGGGAGGTTCGCCTCGACGTGAAGCCGGACGGCGACGGTTGGCAAATCGAGCGGGCGAATGCGCTTCTGCCCGGGCGCACAGCGCTCGAAGCAAAGGGCCGGCTGACGCTGCGGGAAAATCGTGGCTTCGTCGGCGATCTCCTGATTGCCTCGAGCCAGCCGTCGGGGCTCGCGACCTGGCTCGCCGGCTCCGTCGATCCGGAAATCCGCAAGTTGAAGACAGCCGGCTTCTCCGCGCAAGTGAACCTGACGGACGAGTTGCAGCGCTTCGAAAATCTCGAGATCGCGATTGGTGAAGCGTCTCTACTGGGTCGGCTGGAGCGGGAATCCCGCGCGGACGCGGCGCCGACCCTGTCGCTCCAGCTGCACGGCAACGAAGTCGAACTGGAATCCCTTCAGGCCCTGGTCGGCCTCGTCGCGGGCGATGCGTCGCTTTCGACGGTGCTGGAACATTCGATCGCGCTCGACATCAGGGCAGATCGTTTCAACGCCTTTGGCGAGACCGCCTCGGGCGTCAATGCCGCCCTTTCCGTCAAGGATGGCCTGCTGACGCTGAACCGGCTCAAGGTCGCCTCGCTGGAGGGAGCGGAACTGTCGGCAAGCGGCACGCTCGGGGGCACGCTTCTTGCGCCAAGTGCCGGGCTCGACATGACGGTGAAGGTGGCTGCGATGCGTCCCCTCGCGGACCTTCTGGCGCGGCATCTGCCGGCCCATCCCGTGCTCAGCCGCTTCGCCGCCAATGCCGGCTATTACGACAATGCTGATCTCGCCGTCCGGGCCGCAGTCTCCGGTGAAGACGAAGGCCCGGCGACCATCACGGTGAATGGTCCCGTCAATGAGGGCCGCGTCGAACTGAAACTGTCGGCCGCGACACTTGCCGATCTCCTGCGCGGCAGAAATTTCGAGCTGGATGGCAGCATCTTCAATCCGCAGTCCGTCGTGCTGGCCGGGCAGATCGGGCTCGATCCGCTGCCGTTCGATGCCGATCCGGATGCCAGCGTGACGTTCCGGGCCACGCAGCCGGAAGAGGGGCCGGCCGATGTCTCGGCCGCCTTCAATGCCGGCAACACATCGATTTCCGCGAAGGGCAAGGCCGCCCTGTCGGCGGAAAGCTTCCTGAGCGGTTCGCTCGCTCTTTCCGCCAAGAGCGACGATATCGAACCCTATCTGATGATGAACGCGATCGCCGTGCCGCAGGTGGGTGCCGGCTTGCCGCTGACCTTGCAGGCGACCGTGGCGACGAGCGTTGAGGCCATCGCGATCACCGATATTGTCGGCGAGGCCGACCGCAATGCCTTTTCCGGCGCGCTGACACTCGATCGAACGGCGGCGATGCTGAAAGGCGCGGGCGCGCTGCGCTTCGATACGATCGACTTCGCCTTCCTCGCCGAGGCGGTGGCAGGACCGGTGACGGATATGGTGGAAGGCGGGTTGAATGCCGCACCACTTGTACAGCCATTCCAGGATACTACCGACATATCCATTGCCCTGGGTGCTGGATCCTTCTGGCCGGGTCTTTATGGCGCAGTGGACGGTTTTGCGGGCAATCTCGTCTGGAAGGGCGGCGAACTGACGCTGACCGACATGGCCGGCGATTGGCTGGGCGGAAAATTGTCCGGCCGAATCAAGGTCGCCAATGCGGAGGAGAACGGGCTGTTCGAGGCGCGGGCCAAGCTTTCCGGTGCCGATCTTTCGAAAATCGTCTGGGCTAGCCCGCAGGGCACGGTTGCGACGGGCAAGGCGGATGTGACGCTTGCCATCGATGCTTCCGGCAAGAGCGTGCGTGCCATGGTCGAAGGTGCCAGCGGTTCGGGCGAGGTGCAGGTCTCCGACCTTGTTGTGAACGGGCTGGATACCGGCGCTTTGCCCGCGCTCCTTGCGGCAGCGGACCGCATCGACGGCGATATCACGGCGGAGCGCGTGGCGGATTTCGCGTCCGATGCCATTTTGAAGGGCAAGGCGGCTTTGGGAACAGTGCGCATTCCCTTTGCGCTCGCGGGCGGCAAGCTGCGTGTTCAGAGCGTCACCGCAGAGGATAGCCGCGCGGCGCTTGTCGGCGATGCGGATATCGATCTTGCCAATGATACGATGAGCGGAAAGCTGTCAGTCACCTACAAGGCCGGCGATGAAGCTCTTGCCGGCGCGGACCCCGAGGTCGCGCTCTCCTATCGTGGCCTTATCGAGGCGCCGGGTGTCGAACTCGACGTTCAGCCGCTTGCCAACTACCTGTCGCTTCGCCGTTTCGAGACGGAGCGCCGGCGTGTGGAGACGCTTCAGGCCAATGTGCTCGAGAAGCAGCGGTTGCGGCGCGAAGCTGCCCTTTACCGCTCGCGGACGGAGGCTCGGGCGGCACTTGCCGAGGCCATGCGTCTTCAGACGGAAGAGGAAGAGCGCCGCCGCGTCGAAGCGCGTAAACGCGCTGACGAGGAGCGCACGACTCGCGCGGCCGCGGAAGAGGCCGAACGGGTCCGCCGCAAGGCAGCAGATGACGCACGTCTTCTCCTGGAGGCACAGGAGCAAGCACGCCGCCTTGCCGAACAGCGTGCAGCCGAAGAGGCCAAAAGAGCGGAGGAAGAAGCGACACGCCGCCGACTGCCAGTATCGCCAGAGGACGGTGTCGAGCGTGGCGGCGAACTGCCGCCGCTTGACAGCGGTCAGAACCTGAATTTCGACTCGCTACCGGGCGTCAACTAGCAGGGGTATCGCCAACCTTCCGTTTCAGCCAGTCCAGCACATGGAGGCGGAGCGCCGAGGAAAGGTTACCCTCGACGCCGCGTGCGTCGTCGATTTCGCGAATGAGTGCTGCGACCGGGACGCCGAGTTCCTCGGCGATGGCCTTCAGCTCGTCGTGGAAGGCGGGTTCGAGCGAAAAGCTCGTGCGATGGCCGTGCAGCGTGGTGGAGTATTTGCGGATCATGCCCATCTTTATGCGTTGAGTCAGAGGATTGGCAGATCGAATCGCATTTTTCCGGCAAGGCTTTGAAAGCTCAGCCTTTATCCTCGTCGGGCCGCTCCAGGCGGCCCTGATCGAGGGTCTTTTGCGCTTTTTCGTTCAGCGAGCGTGTCAGCGTCTTCTCCGCCTTGGTGCGACCGAAGGCGACACGGTTCTGCTCGGCCTGCGTCTCTTTTTCGGAGCGCGCCTTCTGCTTGCGGAACTGTCGGAGATTGACGACGTCGCCGCTCATCGCGGGGCTCAGTTCTTCTTGCGGAAGGAATCGAGCGAGACGACCGAGCCACCCTTGTTGTTGTCGTCGCCATCGGTCGGGGGCGTCGGCTCTTCGGTGGTGTTGTCCTCGGTCTTTTCCGCGGCGGCAGGGTAGGCCGTGATCTCGGCGGAATGCTCTTCCTCTTCCTCTACGGCCGGAACGTCGAATTCCAGCTCGAAGCTGACCGACGGATCATAGAAGCCGCGGATGGCATTGAACGGAATGACGAGCTTTTCCGGCGTGTCGGAGAAGGACAGGCCGATCTCGAACAGGCTTTCTGTGACCTTCAGGTCCCAGAACTGGTGCTGGACGACGATGGTCATCTGCTCGGCATATTTTGCCTTGAGGTGCTGCGAGATGCGCACGCCGGGGGCATTGGTCAGGAAGGTAATGAAAAAATGATGCTCGCCGGGGAGATGCCCCGTGACCGCGACTTCGGACAAAACCTTGCGAATGACGCTCCGCAGCGCGTCCTGGGCGAGAATATCGTATCGAATGTGGTCTTGCGCCATCCGTTCCTGTCTTTCTTCCTGCCTTTGTATTCAGGCATTGCATTAGGGCATTTCTGCGAATCGCAAAATGCTCCATCCGTTGTTTCGACGCAATTGCGGCGGCAAAATCGCTATGCACTTTTGCCGGAATTGCTCCAGTCTCACGCCTTGCGACACGAGTCATCTGGCACAGCTATAGACCATTTCAAGAGATTGGAGAAGGTGAAGGCTTCTGTTGCCAGGTGCCTCCGAACCCCGCCTAAGAGTGCGACCCCTTAGGACTTGATTTGAAGTGTCACACCGCGATTAAGCAGCGAGACGAGCTTCCGCATAGTTGTCGTTTGCAACTACAAGTTTAGCCCGATAACGGTGGTACAATGCCGAGCAAAAAGTCGATCTTTACGCCCTTGTCGATCCTATTTCGCCCCCATCAAAAGCCGGTCCGTCAAACTGACCGGTTTTTGGTGGAGGCGCCGGGTACCGCCCCCGGGTCCAATGGGTTTATTACACCGCTCGTTTATTGCCGTAGCTGCCGAGGCAGCAACCTACATATAGGCATTCCCGGCGCCCAAGAAAAGGACTTTGTGACAGGAATTCGCAATTCGGTTCAGGCGGTTTCGGCAAGGGGTGGCGGCGTATCGGTCGTCCATTGCCTCTGGAATTCGGCAAGAGGCACGGGGCGGCCGAAATAGAACCCCTGGAAGGCGGTGCAGCCGAAGGATTTCAGCAGCAGGAGCTGTTCCTTCGTCTCGATACCCTCCGCGACCACGGAGAGCTCCAGCATGTTGGCTATATCGAAGATGCTTTTCAGGAGAAGGCGGTTGCGCTTGTTGCCCGGCGCGTCATGAACGAAGGACCGGTCGATCTTGATCTCGTGGATCGGCAGCTGGCGCAGGTGGCTGAGCGAGGAGTAGCCCGTGCCGAAATCATCGAGCGAGATGGTGATGCCGGCGGCGCGCAGCGCCCGCATCTTCTCGACGATCGCATCGACGTCCGTCGCCATCATGCTTTCGGTGAGTTCGAGCTTGAGCAGGGTCGGATCGATCTCGAGCGTGCGGATGCGGTTCAGCACCGCATCGACGAAATTTGCCTCCATGAACTGGTCGACGCTGACATTGACCGCGAGTTTCAGGCCGCTCGTGGCCTCTTCCTGCTGCCAGGCCACGAGCGTCTTGCAGGCTTGCGTCAGCACCCAGTCGCCGATGCGTGGCATCAGCCCGGCCTGTTCGGCAATGGGGATGAATTCGGCGGGCGAGACGTAGCCGCCACCCGGCCGCTTCCAGCGCAACAGCACCTCCGCACCCGTCGGCCCGCCGGTCTCGTCGACCTGCGGCTGGTAGAACAGCTCGAATTCGCGGTTGGTCAGCGCCGCCTTTATCTCCCGCACCTGGTCAAGGTCTCGGGCAAACTCCCGCTGCATCGCGTAAATACCGCCACACAGCATGGCGACGGCGATGATCGTGTTCACCCACGAGCCGTAGAGCCGGAAGTGATCGGCGATCGGCTGGGCGAAGGGCAGGGCGGCATTCGTGCTGGCGAAGACCACGAAGGCCGCGAGGCACAGCCCGACGATGACGAGTTGCAAGGCAGAGCTCTCGCGCCGGTAGTTGATGTAGCCGAGCAGTGCCAGAACGAGCAGGAAGAGGTGCGACACGCGCGGTGCCCCCTCACTCGGGACATCGAACAGCAGGCAGAAGACGACGGTTATGACGAAAAAGGAAATCTGCGAGAACAGGAGCGCTGCGGAAAACTGATGGCGGCGCGCCAGGATGAAGCTGACGAATGCGACCGTCACCACAGCGCAATCCATCACCACCAGCGACCAGGCCTGCATGACGGCGAAAACAATTGCCCAGCCCGCTGTCAGCATGCCCACGGCAAGCGTGGCCATGCTATAGGCAAGCCGGAACCTTTGCGAGTAGTCTTCAGCCTGCTTCACATGCGATAACCGTTCGTTGCAGTTTGGCGCGTTGGCCAGTCTCGTCGGTAAATCACTACCGGAAATTCCTTCAAAAAGTGCAAAAAAGCCATCCCCAAGAAACCGTAGCGGGAGGTCTGTGGCGCGTTGCGGAACGGGTCGCTTGCGTGGCGAACGTTCATTCGCCCTTGACTTGCCATCTCCACGGGAAAAACATGCGCCTGCGGCGGGTCCGGCATGATGGCGGAAGCCGAGTGATCGCAGAGGAGACAGCATGACCGACTATCTCGCAGATGTCCGTAAGTATGACAGCGGTGCCGATGAGGCCATCGTCAAGAAGATCGTGAGCCATCTCGGCATCGCGCTGCGCAACCGCGACTCCTCGCTCGTCTCCTGCTCCGATCCCGCTGAGTTGAACCGCGTGAAGGAAAAGTGGTGCGCCAAGAAATTCGGCATCACGGGCGATGCTGCCGACAACGCGGTGGAAGCCGTGTGCAAGGCCATGGCTGACGATCGCACGAAATCGCGCGTTACCTTCTATTATCTCACTGCCAAGGAACTCGGAAAGCTTGGCGCGCTCGCCTGAGGAAAACCGGGACAACCCGATTTCACGCTTTGGCCGCCGCCGCTCTCGCCCTTATATATTACGCTGGACAACGAATCGGCGGCGACCATGCAGCAATATCTCGATCTTCTCGCCCATGTGATGGAAAACGGCTCCGACCGGGGTGACCGCACCGGCACCGGCACGCGCGGCGTCTTCGGCCACCAGATGCGCTTCGACCTTTCCGAAGGTTTTCCGGTGCTGACCACCAAGAAGCTGCACTTGCGCTCGATCATCCATGAATTGCTGTGGTTCCTGAAAGGCGACACCAACATCGCCTATCTGCGCGAAAACGGTGTCAGCATCTGGGATGAGTGGGCCGATGCGGAGGGCGAGCTCGGCCCGGTCTACGGCTACCAGTGGCGCTCCTGGCCGACGCATGACGGACGACACCTCGACCAGATCGTTGCCGTCCTCGACAGCATCAAGCGCAATCCGAACTCCCGCCGTCATATCGTGTCGGCCTGGAACCCGGCGCTCGTCGACGAAATGGCGTTGCCGCCGTGCCATTGCCTGTTCCAGTTCTACGTGGCGAATGGCAAGCTTTCCTGCCAACTCTACCAGCGCTCTGCCGATATTTTCCTCGGCGTGCCCTTCAACATCGCCTCCTATGCGCTGCTGACCATGATGGTGGCGCAGGTGAGCGGGCTTCAGCCCGGCGATTTCGTGCACACGCTGGGCGACGCGCATATCTACGCCAACCATTTCGAGCAGGTGCGCACGCAGTTGACGCGCCGGCCGAAGCCTTTGCCCTTCATGAAGCTCAACCCGGAGGTGAAGGATCTTTTCTCCTTCAAATTCGAGGACTTCACCCTGATCGGCTATGAAGCCGATTCAACCATCAAGGCGCCCATCGCCGTCTGATTTCCCAGGAAAGCCGAACCATGAGCGCAGCCAAGATCGTCCTCGTCGTGGCCGTGGCGAAAAACGGCGTCATCGGTCGCGACGGCGACCTGCCGTGGCGTCTGCCGTCGGACCTCAAGCGTTTCAAGCAGTTGACACTTGGCAGGCCGGTTTTGATGGGCCGCAAAACATGGGATTCGATCGGCAGGCCACTGCCGGGACGGCCGAACATCGTCATTACACGGGACGCCACGTTCTCCGCGCCGGGCGCCGAAGTCGTGCCGTCCTTGGATGATGGACTCATAGCCGCGCGGCGCGAGGCTGCGAAGCTTGGTGTCGACGAAGTCTGCGTGATCGGTGGCGGGCAGATCTACGCCCAGGTTTTCGAACGGGCGGATGTGCTCCATGTCACCCATGTCGAGGCCGCCGTGGAGGGTGATACCCGTTTCCCGGAGATCGATCCGGCCGTTTTCGAGAAGGTCATCGAGGAGCCGATTCCCCAGGGTGAAAAGGACAGTCACGGCATGCGCTTCGTCACCTGGCGTCGGAAAACGGCCGCGTAAACCATAAATCGTGCCGATCACGAACTATTTTGCTTGCACAGGCCCGCAAGGCCTCGCGGATTTGTTGAAAGGTGCCCGAGGGATACCTATAACGGGTTCACCTCGCGTAGCGCGGCGAAACAATCCGCGAGACGCGGCACATGGATTTGAAAGAAAGAGGTATTGATGCCCTGGAGCAATCAAAATGGCGGCGGCGGCCCTTGGGGCGGCGGCGGCGGTGGCGGAAACAATCAAGGACCATGGGGGCAGGGACCGAACCGCCCTCGTGGTGGCGGCGGTGGTAGCGGCAACGGTGGCCCGCCCGACCTTGAGGAAATCATCCGGCGCGGTCAGAACCAGCTGAAGAACGTCATGCCCGGTGGCATCAACGGTGGCGTCGTGGTCATCGCGCTGCTGCTCGTCGGCGTCTTCTGGCTGATGAACTCGATCTACACCGTCCAGCCGGACGAGCGCGGCGTCGAACTTCGTTTCGGCAAGCCGAAGCAGGAAGTCTCCATGCCCGGCCTGCATTTCCACATGTGGCCGCTGGAAACCGTCGAACTCGTCAAGATCACCGAGCAGCAGCAGAATATCGGCAGCCGCGCGGCGGCGTCCGGTTCTACCGACAATTCCAGCCTGATGCTGACCGGCGACCAGAACATCGTCAACGTGCAGTTCTCGGTGCTCTACACGGTCACCGACCCGCAATCCTACCTCTTCAATCTTGAATATCCGGCCGAAACGCTGCAGCAGGTCTCCGAAAGCGCCATGCGCGAAGTCGTGGGCCGTCGTCCGGCGCAGGACATCTTCCGCGACAACCGTCAGGCGATCGCCGAAAGCGTGAAGGCGACGATCCAGGCGACCATGGACGCTTACGGCGCCGGCATCTCGATCAATACTGTCGCCATCGAAGACGCGGCCCCGCCGCGTGAAGTGGCCGATGCGTTCGATGAAGTGCAGCGTGCCGAACAGGACGAAGACCGCTTCCTCGAAGAAGCCAACCAGTATGCCAACCAGAAGCTCGGTGGCGCTCGCGGTCAGGCTGCGCAGGTCCGCGAAGAGGCGGCCGCCTATAAGGACCGTGTCGTCAAGGAAGCAGAAGGTGAAGCGGCTCGCTTCCTGTCGATCTACGAACAGTACAAGGTCGCTCCCGACGTTACCCGCAAGCGCCTCTTCCTCGAAACGATGGAAGACGTGATGAAGAACTCGAAGAAGGTCATCATCGACGAGAAGCAGGGCGGACAGGGTGTCGTTCCCTTCCTGCCGCTCAATGAGCTCGGCCGTGCAACGACCCAGCAGCAGCAGCAGAGCACGGGAGGCACTCAGTAATGGGCAACCGTATACCAGCCATTCTGATCGCCGTCGGCGTTCTCCTTTTCATCGTCTATTCCTCGATATTCGTGGTCAACGAGCGCGAGCAGGCAATCGTCATCCGCTTCGGCCAGATCCAGGACGTCAAGACCGAGCCGGGCCTGTACTTCAAGCTGCCCTTCGGCTTCATGGATGCCGACAGCGTGCAGTACATCCAGGATCAGGCCCTGCGCTTTGACCTCGACAATATCCGCGTCCAGGTCTCGGGCGGCAAGTTCTACGAGGTCGACGCATTCGTGGTCTACAAGATCACCGATGCCCGTCGCTTCCGCGAAACCGTTTCGGGCGATCGGGCGTCAGCCGAAGCGCGTCTGAGCACGCGTCTCGACGCTGCTCTTCGTCGCGTCTACGGTCTTCGTGGCTTCGAATCCGCTCTGTCTGAAGAGCGCGCTTCGATGATGCGCGAAGTTCGCGGCGAGTTGGCGAACGACGCTTCGAACCTCGGCCTGACGATCTCCGACGTTCGTATCCGGCGCACGGACCTGACGCAGGAAGTCTCGCAACAGACCTTCGAGCGCATGAAGGCCGAACGCCTTGCCGAAGCTGAACTCATCCGCGCCCGCGGTAATGAAGCTGGCCAGCGCCGCCGCGCCATCGCCGACCGCCAGGTCGTCGAGTTCGTGGCTGCCGCGCAGCGTGATTCGGAAATCCTGCGAGGCGAAGGTGAAGGCGAGCGCAACCGCGTGTTCGGCGAAGCCTTCTCGCAGGATCCGGCCTTCTTCGACTTCTACCGGTCGATGAGCGCCTACCGGAACTCGATGACCTCGTCCGACACCACGCTGGTGCTGTCGCCGCAGTCGGAGTTCTTCCGCTACTTCGAGGATGCGGCAGGCACGAAGCCCGCAACCTCGGGCGAAGCAACCGGAACGACGAACGGCACGGTAACGACGCCATCGACGGCAAACTGAGGCCGTGGCCGATTTCCTCACGGGAATCGCGTTCTTCATGATCATCGAGGGGCTGGTGTACGCACTGGCCCCTTCGGTTTTGAAGCGCATGGCGGAAATGCTGCCGAAGATTCCGGAAAGTCAGCTGCGCGTCTCGGGGCTGATTGCGGTCGCCCTCGGCGTGCTGATGGTGTGGTTCATTCGTAGCGCGTGAAAGCCGGCCTTGCGACCGGCGGCGAAGACGGGCAAGACTTCCGATCAAATCATCGTGGCGGACTGATTTTTGCCGTATCCAGGGCAAACACTCGTCACGAACTCCAGACGAAAGAGGATGCCGAACATGGCTTTGAAGACGAGGTCCAGCGCAGCCCATGCGGCACTCGCGCTCGCGGTTAGTTTTTCGCTGACTGCCGGGGGACCGTTTGCCGCGCCAGCGGTCGCGCAGGTGCAGCCGGCGGGTCCTGCTTCCGTGGCCGATCTCGCCGAGGGCCTGCTCGATGCCGTGGTGAACATCTCCACCTCCCAAAACGTCAAGAGCGATGACAAGGCACCCGTTCCGCAGGTGCCGGAAGGCTCGCCCTTCCAGGATTTCTTCGACGAATTCTTCAAGGGTGATGGCGGCGAGGGTTCGAACCAGGGGCAGACGGTCAATTCGCTCGGCTCGGGCTTCGTCATCGATCCGTCGGGCTTCATCGCCACGAACAACCACGTCATCGAGGGCGCGGACGATATCGAGGTGAATTTCGCCAACGGCTCGAAGCTGAAGGCGAAGCTCGTCGGCACCGACCCGAAGACCGACCTGGCCCTCCTCAAGGTGGAACCGAAGGCGCCGCTGAAGGCCGTACCGTTCGGCGATTCCCGCACCATGCGCATCGGCGACTGGGTGATGGCGATCGGCAACCCGTTCGGCCTCGGCGGTTCGGTGACGGTCGGCATCATTTCCGCGCGCGGCCGCAACATCAATGCCGGCCCCTACGACAATTTCATCCAGACAGACGCCGCCATCAACCGCGGCAATTCCGGCGGCCCGCTGTTCAACATGAAGGGCGAGGTCATCGGCATCAACACGGCGATCATCTCGCCATCCGGCGGCTCGATCGGCATCGGCTTTTCCGTCCCGACGGAGCTGGCGCAGAACATCTTCACGCAGCTGCGCGAATTCGGCGAGACGCGTCGCGGCTGGCTTGGCGTGCGCATCCAGCCGGTGACGGACGATATTTCCGAAAGCCTTGGCATGACGGAAGCCAAGGGCGCGCTTGTCGCTGGCATCATCAAGGGCGGCCCGGTGGATAACGGGTCGATCGAGACCGGCGACGTTATCATTCGCTTCGACGGCAAGGATGTCGATGAAATGCGCGACCTGCCGCGTGTCGTGGCCGAAAGCCCGGTCGGCAAGGCCGTGGATGTCGTGCTGCTGCGCGATGGCAAGGAGATGACGGTCAAGGTTACGCTCGGCCGGCTCGAGGACGGCGAGGAGCAGGCGAACGCCGAGGACGCGGCGACGCCGGACGAGGGAACGAAGGAAGAGGGCACGGCGCCTGATACCGGCGCGCAGGCCGAGCCGGAGAAGGCCGATCTCGTTCTCGGCATGGGGATCGGCGACCTCGACGAGGACGCGCGCAAGACCTTCTCGATCGACGAAAGCGTCAAGGGTGTGGTCATCACCGAGGTCACGCCGGATTCGGCGGCGGCCGAGCGCGGCATCGTACCGGGTGACGTGATCGTCGAAATCGGCCAGGAAGCCGTCACAACGGCAGACGAGGTCAAGACCCGCATCACCAAGCTGAAGTCGGAGGACCGCCGCAACGTCCTCATGATGATCGCCAACCGCACCGGCGCGCTGCGCTACATCACCGTGCGCATCGACTGACGGAAAGGCGAGTGCTGTCAGGGGCTTGCCGATAGCTGTCGAGAGATTGAGTCAGGCTGCTGGAGCGTTGCTTCAGCGGCCTTTTGCTTGCCTCTCTGATCAGGCGGTGATCACGAAATCGGACTTGCGATAGCCTTGCAGGTAGAGCAGTGCCGTGAGGTCGCCGTGGTCGATGCGGATTTTTGCTTCTGCTGCAACCGCAGGCTTGGCGTGCAGCGCGACGCCGGTGCCGGAGATGTGCAGCATGCCGAGGTCGTTTGCGCCGTCGCCGACGGCCATGGAGTCTTCCGGCGAGATCCCGAGCCGCTCGGAAATTTCGATGAGGGCGTCGACCTTGGCCTGCTTGCCGAGGATCGGTTCGGCCACTTCACCGGTCAGCTTGCCGTTGGCAGTGAGCAGCAGGTTGGCGCGGTTCTCGTCGAAGCCGAGGGTGGCGGCGATGCGGCTGGTAAAGACAGTGAAGCCCCCCGAGACGAGGGCCGTGTAGTAGCCTTTTGCCTTCATGGTCGCGATCAGTTCGCGCCCGCCGGGCGTCAGCGTGATGCGCTTTTCGATCACCTCGTCGATGACGGAGACCGGCAGGCCCTTCAGCAGCGCGACGCGTTCGCGCAGGGCGGGCTCGAAGGCGATCTCGCCGTTCATGGCGCGGGCGGTAATGGTTGCGACCTTGTCCTTGAGGCCGACTTCCGCCGCAAGTTCGTCGATGCATTCCTGGCCGATCATCGTCGAATCCATGTCGGCGATGAGGAGCTTCTTGCGCCGGGTCTCGGCTGCCTGAACAGCGACGTCGATCGGCTGGCCGCCGATTGCGGCGAGGATCGTGTCGCGGGCCGCGTGGATATCGCTGCCATCCCGCAGGGCAATGTCACAGGCGATGCCGTCGGCGAGCCAGTAGAGGCCAGCGGCCTTGACCTGTTCGGCAGCCCTTTCGGCAATGGCGGGCGTCAGAACAGGATTTGACGGATTGGCGACAAGCGTGGCAACGAAAGCCATGATGAGAAACCTTGATCGAATGCAGGACGCGATCCTGATAACCGGCCCGACGGCGAGCGGCAAGTCCGCGCTTGCCGTGCGACTGGCGGCCGAGCACGATGGCGTGGTGGTCAATGCCGACAGCATGCAGGTTTACGACACGCTGAATGTTCTCACCGCCCGCCCGCAGCCTGCGGATATGGACGGCATCGAGCACCTGCTCTATGGCCATGTGCCGGCGGGGGCGGCCTATTCCACCGGTGACTGGCTGCGCGAGGCGAGCGGCATCGTGGCGCAATTGCGCGCGCGCGGCAAACTGCCCGTCTTCGTCGGCGGCACGGGCCTGTATTTTCGCGCGCTGACGGGCGGGCTATCGGACATGCCGACCATTCCCGACGTGGTTCGGGAGCGGGTTCGCGCCAGGCTTGCTGCCGAGGGCGCCGATGCCCTGCATCGGGAACTTGCCGAGCGTGACCCCCAAATCGCCAATCGCCTGAAGCCAGGCGACGGCCAACGCATCGTCCGTGCGCTTGAAGTGCTGGAGGCAGTGGGGCAGTCGATTGCCGCGTTCCAGACGGCGACCGGGCCAACCGTGATCGATCCCGACCGGGCGCAAAAAATCGTGGTGCTGCCCGACCGCGCGGTGCTCGCTGGCCGCATCAACCGACGTTTCGCCGCGATGCTGAAATCCGGTGCGGTGGAGGAGGTGAAGGCGCTGCTGGCCCTCGATCTCTCCCCCGCCATGCCGGTGATGAAGGCGATCGGCGTGCCGCAGATTGCGGCGATGCTTGCGGGCGAGATGAGCGAGGCGGCGGTCATCGAGCGTAGTGCCGCCGCGACCCGCCAATATGCCAAGCGCCAGATGACCTGGTTCCGCAACCAGCTTGACGAGAGCTGGACGCGGATCGATCCCCTGGCCTCTAGCGCCGGATGAGGCTGCTGAGCGGTTTCTTGAGAAGCTGGTCGCGAATGGACCCTTCGCGTCGTGGCTCCTGCTGTTCACCGAAGGCCGGGGCAGGGCGTGCCGGCTGGCGATAGGGGTCTGCGGCGGGCCGTTGCGGTTCAGATGTCAGTTCGCGGCGGATAGTCTCAAAACGCTCCTGTGGCGACTGGTCGTAGGCGCCTTGCGCGCCGGGCAGCATGTCCGGCCGGTAGGGTTCCGGCGCAGAGGGCTGCGGTGCCGGGCCTGTCGCTGCGGCTGCGGCCGCCGCTGCCTGGAGTGTGTCGATGTAGTCTTCCTCGTCCTCGTAGGGGGCATCCTCATAGCCGGTCGGCAGCGAGCCGCTCTGACCTTGGGCGCTGATATAGGCGTTCTGGAAGCCGGAAATATCCGGTCCGGAAATCGCGCGCATGCGGGAGACGATGGAGCGCAGGTCGACGTTTTGCGGTGTCTCCTCGCTGATCTTCACCCCGATGCCGTTGGCCTTTGGAACACGGCTCGCCTCGACGCGCGAGAAGCGCATGCGCATCGGCACGGCAACGGCCTCGCCGAATGCGATGGCCTCGCCATTGCCGATCGACGAGATGAAGCTTGTGGTGGAGGACGAGGAGTTCGGGATCGCCGAGCGGATGATTTCCTGGTCGTGGTCATTGGCAAGACGCATCGCGAAGATTGTCGAGCACTGGGAGAGGATTGTCGGGTCGAGTTCGCCGGGGCGCTGGGTGATGATGCCGAGCGAAACCCCGTATTTGCGGCCTTCCTTGGCGATGCGTGCGATCGCCTGGCGTGTCGGTGTGAATCCGAGTTTCGGGTCGGCTGGCACGTAACGGTGCGCTTCTTCGCATACGACCAGCATGTGGACCGCGCCATTGCTCCAGAGCCCGATTTCGAAGGCCATGCGACAAAGCACGGAGGCGACCGAATTGACGACTTCCGAAGGAATACCGGCGAGTTGGAAGGTCGTCACCGGCTTGCCATCGCCCGGAATGCGGAAGATGCGCGCGATCGTGTCGAGGATCGTGTCGGTGATGGTGTTCGAGGAGAACATGAAATGATAGCGCGGGTCGTTGATCGCCGACATGATCTTGACCTTGATCGAGCGCAGGTGCGGCTTTTCCGCCCGACCTTCGAGGCGCCCGATGCGTTCGTCGATCAGGGCGAGCAGGTCGGCGACGCGAAACGGCACCGGCGTATCGGCCGTCACCGAACTCTTTTCGCTGCTGCGGCGCATCAGGCCGTTGTCGCTTGTGCCGCGGAAGGCGCGTTTGGCCTCCGGGATCAGGTCGCGCAGAATATCCATTTCCTCCGGAATCGGCGGGCGGCCGCGGAAGATGACCTCGGCCAGCTCTTCGAGGCGGAATAGCCAGAAGGGCAGGTCGAGCGTGTCCGTGTCGATGATGACCGAGAGGTCGCCGAAGGCGGAGGCGAATTCGTTGTGCGGGTCGAGGATCAGGACGCGCAGGCGCGGATCGGACTGGATGGCCTTGTGCAGGAGCAGGGTGACCGACGTCGATTTGCCGACGCCCGTGGTGCCGACGATGGCGAAGTGCTTCTCCAGCATGGAGGGCACGTGGATCGTCGCGTCGATGCTTTCATCCTGGGTCAGCTTGCCGATGGCCCAGACATCGCTCTTGCCGGTGTCGTAGACCCTGGCGAGGTCCGAGGCACGGATACGGTGCGCAATGGCGCCGAGATGGGGGTAGTCGGTAATGCCTGCGGAGAATTCTTCGCGTCCGTCCGCGCTGACATGAACCTCGCCCAGAAGTTCGACTTCGATGCGGAAGACCGTGTCGTGATTTTCCACCCAGCTCTGCTGGTCGGTGGCCATGGAATAGACGAGGGCGACGATGCGGTTGCGGCCGACGGAAATCGAGATGAGCCGGCCGACGGACCACAGTTCCGTCATTGCAGTCTGTCCGCCTTCGGCGACGGCGCTGATGGTAGCGTGCGAACCGTTGCAGGCGACGACGCGCCCCATCAGACGGTTGCCCGGAGCAACGTCGTCCCGACGATCCTGTTCGCCTGCTACGATGGAATTTTGAAAATCACTGTTCAGCAACCACGCCACTCCTCGCCATCAAAGGAGAATTCTAGCCGCCGCCGCTTAATAAGACGTTTCGGGTTGGCGCGCTTCTGGATCTCGTTTCGCCGTATGCGCCGCATTTCGTGCCGTTTCGACACGGCCGGAAAAGCGTTGACGTGCGTATGCTTTGTGGCTAACACTTCGCCCCATGAAAAATCTGACGGCAAACATTCTTGTGGTGGGAACGCGCATGGGCAGGGTGGTGTAACCACCCGGCGAAAGCACCCATGCGCGGTAAGCAGGCTCCTCCAAGGGGCCTTTTTTTATGCCCAGAAATTCGATAATTACACCGGAAATACTAAAGAGACGGACGGGAATATCCGATGAGTGGAACAGAAAACCAGATGACGGGCGCCGAAATTGTCTTGCAGGCACTGCGGGACAACGGCGTAAAGCATATCTTCGGCTATCCGGGCGGTGCCGTCCTGCCGATCTATGACGAGATCTTCCAGCAGGACGACATCGAGCACATCCTCGTGCGTCACGAGCAGGGCGCCGGCCACATGGCCGAAGGGTATGCCCGCTCCACCGGCAAGGTCGGCGTCATGCTGGTCACCTCCGGCCCGGGCGCGACCAATGCGGTCACGCCCTTGCAGGACGCCCTGATGGATTCCATCCCGCTCGTCTGCCTCACCGGTCAGGTTCCGACCACGCTCATCGGATCGGATGCCTTCCAGGAGTGCGACACGGTTGGTATCACGCGCCCCTGCACCAAGCACAACTGGCTGGTCAAGGACGTCAACGATCTCGCCCGCATCATCCACGAGGCTTTCCGCGTCGCCCAGTCCGGCCGTCCCGGCCCCGTCGTCGTCGATATCCCGAAGGACGTGCAGTTTGCGACCGGCACCTACACGCCGCCGTCTGCCGCCCCCATCCAGAAGAGCTACCAACCGAAGTTGCAGGGCGATGCCCGACAGATCGAGGCGGCCGTCCAACTGATGAAGACGGCACGCCGTCCGGTCATCTATTCCGGCGGCGGCGTCGTGAATTCCGGCCCGGAAGCCTCTCGCCTGCTGCGCGAGCTGGTCGAGATCACCGGTTTCCCTATCACCTCCACGCTGATGGGCCTCGGCGCCTATCCGCACTCCGGCAAGAACTGGCTGGGCATGCTCGGCATGCACGGTTCCTACGAGGCGAACATGGCGATGCACGATTGCGACGTCATGGTCTGCATCGGCGCGCGCTTCGACGACCGTATCACCGGTCGCCTGAATGCATTTTCGCCGAACTCGAAGAAGATCCATATCGATATCGACCCGTCCTCGATCAACAAGAATGTCCGCGTCGATATTCCGATCCTGGGCGATGTCGGCAATGTTCTTGAAGACATGGTTCGTCTGTGGCGGGCCGGCAGCAAGGATTACGACAAGGCGGTCCAGGCCGACTGGTGGACCTCGATCACCAAATGGCGCGCACGCAACTCCTTTGCCTACAAGCAGAGCAATGACGTGATCATGCCGCAATACGCGATCCAGCGGCTCTATGAGCTGACCAAGGACCGTGACACCTACATCACGACGGAAGTCGGCCAGCACCAGATGTGGGCAGCGCAGTTCTATGGCTTCGAACATCCGAACCGCTGGATGACCTCGGGCGGCCTCGGCACGATGGGTTACGGTTTCCCGGCGGCGATCGGCGTGCAGGTTGCACATCGCGACAGCCTCGTCATCGACATTGCCGGCGACGCCTCGATCCAGATGTGCATTCAGGAAATGAGCTGTGCGGTTCAGTATAATCTGCCCGTAAAGATCTTCATTCTGAACAACCAGTATATGGGTATGGTGCGCCAGTGGCAGCAGTTGCTGCATGGCAACCGCCTGTCGAACTCCTACACGGAAGCGATGCCGGACTTCGTCAAGCTCGCAGACGCCTATGGCGGCGTCGGCATTGCCTGCGACAAGCCGGGCGACCTCGATGCTGCCATTCAGGAGATGATCGACGTCAAGCGTCCGGTTATCTTCGATTGCCGCGTCGCGAACCTGGCGAACTGCTTCCCGATGATCCCGTCCGGCAAGGCGCATAACGAAATGCTGCTGCCTGACGAGGCCACGGACGAAGCGGTTGCCAATGCGATCGACGCCAAGGGCCGCCAGCTCGTTTGATGAAGAGGAGAGCAGTTCCAGCAAAAGTGCGTCAGCGGTTTTGCGTTTGGGATTGCGTGAGGAAAGAGAACGACAATGAACGCACACCTACAGCCCACGGGCTCCGCCTATTTCATCGCCAAGGAAACCCAGGTCGCGGAGAGCCACACGCTTTCCATCCTCGTGGACAATGAGCCGGGCGTGCTCGCCCGTGTCATCGGCCTGTTTTCAGGCCGCGGCTACAACATCGAGAGCCTCACGGTCTCCGAGACCGAGCATGAGGCACACCTGTCGCGCATCACCATCGTGACGCGCGGCACGCCGGGCGTGCTCGAGCAGATCAAGTCGCAGCTCGAGCGCATCGTGCCGGTGCACCGGGTCGTCGATCTGACGGTCCGCGCCAAGATCCTGGGCCAGGAGCGGCCGATCGAGCGCGAAGTGGCACTGGTCAAGGTTACCGGCTCGGGCGAAATGCGGGCGGAAACGCTGCGCCTTGCCGATGCCTTTCACGCCAAGGTCGTCGACGCGACGGTCGATCACTTCATCTTCGAGATCACCGGCAAGTCGTCCAAGGTCGACCAGTTCGTGGCCGTCATGAAGCCGCTCGGTCTCTCGGAAGTGTGCCGGACGGGCATCGCCGCGATGAACCGCGGCCCGCAGGGCATGTAAGCCCTTCGAGGGATAAAATAGCCAAGCTTTGGATGGAGCCTTCCGCCGATGTGGAAGGCTCCATTTTCATTTCAGATCATTTCCAGAGGCTGCTTGCGGGTCGGCGGCGGGAAGGCTTCGTCCAGCAGGTTCATATCCTCGGATGTCAGGCGGATTTCCCCAGCGCGGTAATTTTCGCGCACGCGCTCCGGCGAGCCGGATTTCGGGATGGCGATGACGCCCGGCTTCGTGAGCAGGAAGGCGAGTGCAACCTGCGCCGAGCTTGCATGGTGGATGCGGCCGATTTCTTCCAGCGTCGGATGCCCGACGAGGCGCCCTTCGTCGAGCGGCGAATAGGCCATGATCGGGATACCCTGCACCTGGCTCCAGCGCAGCAGGTCGTATTCGATGCCGCGCCGGGCGAGGTTGTAGAGCACCTGGTTGGCGATGGGACGCGCCGGTTCCGCCACGTCGAGCAGGTCCAGCATGTCGCTCCCGTCGAAATTGGAAACGCCCCAGGCGCCGATCTTGCCCTGCGCCTTCAGCGTCTCGAACGCCTCGACGGTTTCTGCCAACGGATGCTGGCCGCGCCAGTGCAGCAGGTAGAGTTCGATATGGTCGGTGCCGAGGCGCTTGAGGCTCGCCTCGCAAGCCGCGATCGTCCCTGTACGGCTGGCATTGTGGGGGAGGACCTTGCTGACAAGAAACACGCCTTCGCGGCGCCCCTTGATCGCTTCGCCTACCACAGTCTCCGCGCCGCCGTCAGCGTACATTTCCGCTGTGTCAACTACTGTCATGCCGAGGTCGAGCCCGGCGCGCAGGCTTGCAGCCTCGTCCGCTGCCGAAGCGCCGCTTTCGCCCATGTGCCAGGTGCCGAGACCCAGCGCCGGTATCTGCCGCCCGCCGGGAAGGGTGACTGCCGGTAGTTCCGCTTTCATACTGCACTCCATTTTCAACCGTCATGCATCACAAGGGGAATTGCATGCATGACAAGAATTGGCTGGTCGTTGCCAAGAGATGGCTTATCAATCGGAAAAAACAATCCGGATAACAAGAGCTACCATGCAGATTGAAATCTTTCTGGCGCTGCTGGTCTTCGCCTTCACCACGTCCATCACGCCCGGCCCGAACAACATGATGCTGTTTGCCTCGGGCGTGAATTTCGGTTTCGTGCGCACGATCCCGCATATGTGCGGCATCGGCGTCGGCTTTCTTGTGCTGTTGCTTGCCGTCGGTTTCGGTCTCGGCGCGCTGCTGGAGGCCGTGCCGCTGGTCTATACGGTGCTGAAGTTCGCAGGCGGTGCCTATCTCCTTTGGATCGCCTGGAAGATCGGCACGTCGCGCACCCTTGGCGAGGGCAAGACGGGTGCGCAGCCGATGAGTTTTTTGGCTGCTGCCGCCTTCCAATGGGTCAACCCGAAGGCCTGGGTCATGGCCGTCTCCGCCATGGCGACCTATACGAATTCGGCGAATTACACGATGAGCGTGCTCATCGTCGGCAGCGCCTTCGCGATCGTCAATTTCCCGAGCGTCTCCACCTGGGCCGGCTTCGGCTCGGCCCTGCGCCAGTGGCTGTCCGATCCGGTGCGGCTGAAATGGTTCAACATCACGATGGCCCTGCTGCTCGTCGCCAGCCTCTGGCCGATGTTGCGCTAGAATCAGTCTGGTTCAGACTGATTCTCGATTGCCGGGTTCCACTTTTCCCTGACAAACCCTAGGCGCGGTCTGCCATGAAGCGGGCAAGCCACGGCCCGAGGACGGTCACGAGGATCAGCCGCGCCGTCTGGAGCGTCATGATGAAGGCGACGTCCACATTGCTCGATGCGGCGATGACGGCGATGGAATCGAGGCCGCCGGGGCTGGTCGCGAGATAGGCGGTCAGCGGATCGATGTCGAGGACGAGGATCAGCAACCCGGCGAGCAGGCCAGAAAAGCCGATCAGCACGATGATCGAGGCGACCGTCGGCAGCAGGGCGCGGCGCGCATGCATGAGGATGGCGCGCGTGAAGCCGAGGCCGATATTCCAGCCGAGCAAGGTGAAGGCGATGACCAGCAGCCATTGCGGCAGCACGATCTCCACCGTGCCGGACGAGTTCAGCACTGCGGCGAGTGCAAAGGGCACGAGGAAAGCGCCGGCCGGCACGCGCAGCTTCTGGCCAAGGAGACCGGCGAGAATGCCGATGCCGAGCATGGCGACGAGGGGCAGCATCGGCACCGGTTCGAACCAGGCATGCGGCGGCACCGCCGCGCCGTCATGGCCGCCGAAATGGGCAACGAGCGTGGCGCAGGTCGCGACGAAGACGACGCGCAGATATTGCATGAAGGCGACGAGACGGGTGTCGGCGCCGTAGGCTTCGGCCATGATCATCATGGTTGAGGCTGCGCCGGCGGAAGAGCCCCAGATCGCCGTTGTGCCCGGCAGGACGCCGGTGCGCGCGATCATCCAGCCGGAGAGCGTGCTGACGCTGATCACCGAGATCACCACGAACAGCATCAGCAGCCAGTTTTCGGCGAAGGTACCGAGAAAATCCTTGGAGATCATGGTGGCGATCATCAGCGCGAGCACGACCTGCACGCCGAAGAAGAAGATGCGCGGCAGGCGGATCGTCCCGCCGCTGAGCGCCACGATGATGCCGGCGATCATCGGTCCCATCAGGAGAGCTGCGGGGAAGCCGGCGACTTCGAGCGGCACTGTCGTGGCAACGGAGAGACAGCCAACAAGGCACCATTGCAGCCAGGCCGGCAATCTGCCGGCGCCGGTTGGCATGTTCTCGTTCGGGCTTGAAGAGGCGGCGGACAAATCAGGGCTCCGGGAGGGTGTGCACTGCATACATTGTCGGGCCATTGGGGAACAGGGCCAAATCAGGGGAGGGCTGGTTCCGCGTCCGCCTGTGTACTCCTCACGCTGCCCCTTGCCTCTGCCGGGCGAATCCTGCCAAGTCCGGTCATGGAATTCGCACCCCAACAGGATGAAGCGCTGAAAGCCGTTTCAAAGTGGCTGAAGGCCGGGCGGGACCCGTTGTTCCGGCTGTTCGGTTATGCCGGCACCGGCAAGACGACGCTTGCGCGCCATTTCGCCGAGAATGTCGATGGCGATGTTCTCTTCGCGGCCTTCACCGGCAAGGCGGCACAGGTGCTGCGCTCGAAGGGGGCCTCGAACGCAAGAACCATCCATTCGCTGATCTATCGCCCGCGCGGCGAAGAGGAAGTGTCGGACGAGGAGACGGGGAAAACCTCGATCTCGCCGATGTTCTCCATCAACCGCCAGAGCCCGGTCGCCAAGGCGGCGCTCGTCGTCGTCGATGAATGCTCGATGGTGGACGAGGCGCTCGGCAAGGATCTGATGAGTTTCGGCACGCCCATCCTCGTGCTCGGCGATCCCGGTCAGCTCCCCCCGGTTTCCGGTGGCGGCTATTTTACAAACCAGGACCCGGATTACCTTCTGACGGACATCCACCGGCAGGCGCGCGACAACCCGATCATTCATCTTGCCATGCAGGTGCGCGAAGGCAAGGATATCGGCTATGGCGAGTACGGTGCGGCACGTGTCATCGGGCGCAACGAGGTGGATCAGACGCTCGTGCTCGAGGCCGACCAGGTGCTGGTCGGCACCAACCGTACGCGCCGGCGCTACAACCAGCGTCTGCGCGAACTGAAGGGTTTTTCCACCGATTATCCGCAATCCGGCGACAAGCTGGTGTGCCTGCGCAACGACCCCGCCAAGGGCCTGCTCAACGGTTCGCTCTGGCAGGTGATGAGTTCGTCCAAGGAAACGGTGAAGCCCGGCATCAACTTGATGATCCGGCCGGAAGACGACGACATGGACCGCGGCGCGGCCAAGATCAAACTGCTCAAGGCCGCCTTCGAGAATCTCGAAGAAGAGATCCCGTGGTCGACGCGCAAGCGTTATGACGAGTTCGATTTCGGCTATGCGCTGACCGTGCACAAGGCGCAGGGTTCGCAGTGGAACAATGTCGTGCTGTTCGATGAAAGTTTTGCTTTCCGCGACACGCGTGAACGCTGGCTTTACACTGCCATTACGCGCGCCGCGGAAACGCTCACCATCGTACGATAATCAGGACCCGTACGACGGACCGCTTCTCAGGAAGCGGATAGAAGGGCCGGTCATCATGTCCGGCCACTTACGACGGTCTTAATGACCGACGATCCCGAGCATGACCGCCTTTGCGACGGCCTGGAAACGGTTGTTGCTGTTGAACTTGGCGATGATGGTCTTTTCCATCACCTGCACTTCACCCGGCTCGACTTCGAGCGCGCGCGCGATGCGGCTTGTCGGGTAGCCTTCCGCCATCAAGGTGAGGCAGCGCAGTTCGACCTGCGAGAAGCTGGAATGCGGCGTGTTGTCGTTCGTTTCGATCTCGTGTGCGGCACTGAAATCCAAAAGTTCGTTGATCTGCTGCATCTGGCGGCGGATCGTTGATTGCTGGGCGGCGAGTTCCCGCTTGCGTGCGGTCATGGCGGTGCGGAAGATGATGTCGGCTTCATCCTGGCTGTCTGCAGCGGAAAGCTGATCCAGCAGTTCCTGGATCACCGCAACGGGCATGCCGGTCTCGCGGCAGGTGTTCACCACCGCCATCTGCTGGATCTCTTCCGGTCCATAGACGCGCATGGGGCCAACGCGGGCCGCCCGCAGCAGGCCTTTTTCCTCGTAGAAATGCAGGGTGCGGTGGGTCACGCCGAAAGCGTTCGCCATGTCCGCAATGGCAAGGCGCCCTTCGGGCAGGTTTTCCGGCAGCGGCGCCACGGGCAGGAACCGAATGGTCTTGCGTGCGCCGGTCCGGCCGTCTGCTTTCTTGGACTCATTGGTCATCATGAAAGTGGCCCGCAAAAAAGAAGAATGATCATGTGAATACCCCCAGTCACCGACGCAAAACCAGCTTCACCTCGAAGGCAGGAATTCGAATCGGTGGATAGTGCCCTGTCACCGTTTCGCCGGCTGTGCAGACCGAAGAAACTGTATGCAATCGTGCGAAGATTCTCGATCAAATTCTTGATGAAAATGTTCCGGATTTCGAACCGGGGCGGCACACACTACCGATCCGCCCAGGTTCATAAAGTAAACCGAAGGGGGGAGCGTGCCTATCGTTATATCTAGGGATGTATTTTCTGTGCTCGCCCGGCGTGCAGGGTTTAGCGTGTGGCCACCGCGCCGGCCTCGCCAAGCGCGGCCGCTTCGGCAAGGGCGGCGGATGAATGCACATTGCAGGTCACGCGCTGTCCAGTCCGGGGCGCGACCTGGTGCGGCTCGGTCTGCGTGAGGCAGTGCATGATGCGGCTTGCCGTGCCGATCTGCATCGCGTGGCGATAGAGCGGTCCACTGGCCGAAAGCGTACGGGCGGCAAAATTGACGGCTTCAAAGGCGATGCCGGCCTCGCTGCGAAGCTGTTCGCGGGAGAAGTGCCGCACATAGATCGTCGCGCCAGACTGTTCATGGATCAGCCGGGCGTAGATGCCGCGCCTGTCGGCGCGGTTCTCGATGCGGATTGCATAGGAGAGCGGATGCAGCGCGCGCGGCTTGCCAGAATCGGTGAGATGCACCGTCCTGTGATAGCCGGCGGAGTTGGTGACGGCGCGAGCGAATGCATTGCATTCACCGCCGGCCGGCCAGCATTGCTGGACATACAAGCTCGGCAAGGCTTGGGTCTGGGCTGCGAACCTGTTCTGTACCGTGAGGACGAGCTGGGCCTTGGCAATCGCCGCATTGGTCGTGTCCGGATAGACCGAGGGCGCCAGGAAGAACAGCGGCAGCAGCGAGAAGAGCGCGAGCGGCGAGGAGATCGGTGCAGGCAGCCATGAGCGGCGCGGTACAGGCGGTTCCCGAGCCTGATCGGGGGGCGGAGGCGGCCCCGCGTCGACGGTCGCTGCCGGTTGGGCTGCGGTGAACGAATATTCCGGAACATAGCTGCCCAGCGGAACGCGGATGCGCAGAGGATCCGATGCACCCTCCGTCTCGTAATATAGATCCAGCAGCTTTCTCAGCTTGCCGGCCTGCACGCGGACGAGCGGATCGTTGCCGCCATCAAAACCCGGCGGCCGGCCGAAAACATCGATGCCGATGCTATAGCCCTTCAGATGCGCCGCCTTGCCGGAAAGGTCACACTCGACGACATAGGAAAGAAATGAACGCAAGCGCTCGGAGCGGGCGAAGGCCTCGCTGGCGATGACAGCATGAAGGGCACGCCGCACGAGATCGCACGCCGGCCTGTCGGTCCTGCTCATGGTGTTGCCACAGAGGGGGCCATCGTCGCTGCCTGATTTCCTTCCGTTCCCGCAAGAAGTGCCGCATTCCAAAAATCAGGGGGAGTTTACCGGTGATTCTTGATCCTGAGCAAGGGGCGGGACGGGCGCGGCGGAGAAATAGCGAGCAGGCGTCGGGAGACGCGGCCGCACAGTGATTGCCCTTGTGGAAACAACAGGCTAGACCTGTATATAGCAAGAGGAGTGAGCTGCGTCATGCCTGCGAAACTGTCGGTCAATCTCAACGCCATCGCCATGTTGCGCAACCGTCGGGACCTGCCCTGGCCGAGCGTCACCGACCTTGGTCGGATCGCGCTCGAGGCCGGTGCCAGCGGGTTGACCGTGCATCCGCGGCCGGATCAGCGTCATGTGCGTTTCAGCGATCTGGCACCGATCCGCATGCTGATCGACACAGAGTTTTCCAGCACCGAATTCAATATTGAAGGTTTCCCGGAAGAAAGCTTCATGCGCCTCGTCGAGGAGCATCGCCCCGAACAGGTGACGCTCGTGCCGGACGATCCGGCGCAGGCGACCTCCGATCATGGCTGGGATTTCCGCAAGAGCCACAACCTGCTCGGAAACGTCGTCGGCCGGCTGAAGAAGCTCGGCCTGCGTGTCTCGGTCTTCGCCGACGGCGAGCCGGACCGCGCGGCGCTGGCCATCGCGAAGGACATCGGTGCGGACCGGATCGAGCTCTATACAGGCCCCTATGGCGGTTGTTACGACAATCCTGCGGAGGCTGCGCGCCTTGCCGATCTATTGGGCGAGACAGCGGACATCGCCCACGATCTCGGCCTTGAGGTGAATGCCGGCCATGACCTGACGGTTGCCAACCTGCCGGCACTCGTCGCGCGCATCCCGCGGCTTGCAGAAGTTTCGATCGGCCATGGCTTGACGTCGGATGCGCTGCAATACGGCATGGCGGAGACGGTGCGTCGCTTCTGCCGCGCCTGCGGCCAGGACGTTTGACGGTACGGCGCCGCGAAAGGAGCGCCGCGCCTTTTTCTTCAGCCCAGAAAGGCTGCCTTGTTGGCGGCAACGAAATCCTCGAACGCCGTCAGCGGGCGACCGGAGAGCGTTTCGGCGTCGCCGGTGACCATGGCGATCTTGCCGTCACGCGTGTTGGCGTCGAAGGAGACGATGGTCGGCACAAAGCCTTCCGGCAGGCCGGCCGCCTTCAGGCCCTCGGTCAACTGGGCATCCGTGACATGGACGACGGCGAGCGGCTTGCCGGTTGCGGCGGAAACGATCGCGGCGATCTCTTCGGCCGTGCGGCTGTTCGTGCCGGTCAGCGTGTAGGTCCTGCTCTCATTGCCGGCCTTCAGGACGGCGCCGGCAAGGGCGGCGGCTGTGTCGGCGCGCGTGATGTGGGCGATCTTGCCTTCGCCGGTCGAGGTGTACCATGAGCCGGTTGCAAGCGCGTGCGGCAGCGACATGA
Organism: Shinella sp.; assembly: GCF_052438155.1. Classification (NCBI taxonomy): domain Bacteria; kingdom Pseudomonadati; phylum Pseudomonadota; class Alphaproteobacteria; order Hyphomicrobiales; family Rhizobiaceae; genus Shinella; species Shinella sp. The sequence continues at coordinate 691,260 of NZ_JBQVPI010000001.1, forward strand.
AGAGGTTTTCCGCATACCAGCCATCGCGCAGGATCGTATAGGGGATGCCGGTCGCCTTGATGGCTTCCTCGGTGCCGAGATGATCCGGCGCGAAGGTGACGCGCGAATCGTCCGGCTGCGGCATGGATGTGTAGAGGATGTGCTTAGCGCTGGCTTTTTCCGCGGCGGCTACGGCCGCCTTGTGCTGGGCGAGGCGTTTTCCGGGCGCATCGAGTGCGTCGGTTGAGATGATCAGCACCTTGCCGGCGCCGGCAAAGGCGGCATCGAGCGAGGCCGGGTCGTCGAAGTCGGCGGTGCGCACGGAGACGCCCTTGGCGGCATAGTCAGCGAGTTTGGCGGTATCGCGCGTGGTGGCGATGAGGTTTTCCGGTGCAACTTTGCCGGAGGCGAGAAGCGTATCGAGGACGAGGCGGCCAAGCTGGCCGGAGGCGCCGGTAACGAGAACTGTGTCGGTCATGTCTTTACCTTTGTGTGGGGCCGTTCTGAAGGGCCTTTCGGGCAGGCGTGGCGGGGAGGCGTCGTCCATCCTGCTGGTTGGTCTCTTATCGAGACTTGCTCTTATCTGGTAATCTGGTAGAGCCTGTAAAGGAGGCAGTTTTTTCTGCGGTGGTTACCTGGAGGGAACCGGCTATGAACAAGATGGTCGATCGGGCCGAAGGCGAGCGGGTGTTGATGATCGACGGCGTTGCCATGTCGATGGACGATTGTCCCGTGCGTGACGTGCTGAACAGCGTCGGCGGGAAGTGGACTTCGCTGATGATCCTCGGCCTTGCCGATGGACCGCGCCGTTTCTCGCAGCTGCGCCGCTTCATCCCGGATATTTCGCAGCGCATGCTGACACAGACCCTACGCGACCTGCAGCGCGATGGCTATATCACGCGCACCGTCTATCCGACCCAGCCGCCGAGCGTGGAGTACCGACTGACGCCGCTTGGCCAATCCTTCCTTGCGCTCCTGCGCTCCCTGGTGCACTGGTCTACCGAAAACCACGCTGCGATCCGGGCCGCCCGGTTGGTCTACGACGCAGAAGCGCACTGACAATCCGGCCTTCTGGCCGTTTCGGGGAAGGGCATGAAGCCACTGGATATCGGCATTGCCGGCGCGGGGCCTGCGGGGCTTGCTGCAGCATTGTTTCTTGCACGCGCCGGTCATCGGGTGGAGCTCATTGAGCGTTTCGACTGTCCATCGCCGGTCGGCTCTGGCCTGCTGATGCAGCCGACGGGGCTCACGGTGCTTGATGCGCTCGGTCTTTCCCCCACGATCCACGCCCTCGGCAACCGCATCGACCGGCTGCATGGTGCGGACGCGCGCAGTGGCCGCACCGTTCTCGATGTGCGCTACGACGCACTGGCCGGCGGTCGCTATGGGCTTGCGGTGCATCGCGCGGCGCTGTTTTCCACGCTGCATGATGCGGTGGTGGCGGAGGGATTGCCCATCCGCACCGGAATCACTTTGGCAAAAGCCGAAACCCGGCAGGCCCGCACGGCGCTGCATGACCCGGACGGCGAGATCGTCGGCGACTATGATCTTGTGATCGACGCGACCGGCGCGCGCTCACAACTCGTCGCGGCCTCCGTCGTCGCACCGAAGGTGACGGAGCTTCCCTGGGGCGCCTTCTGGGCGACACTGGATTGCGACGGCATTGCGCATGACGACCGGGCGCTCGCCCAGCGGTATGATGCCGCGAAAGTCATGATCGGCATCTTGCCGGTCGGCCGGGCGCATCCGGGCGAGGGCCGCAAGGCCGCCTTCTTCTGGAGCCTCAAGACGGCGGATGCCGACGCCGTGAAGCGCGCCGGGCTTGCGCAGTGGAAGGCCGGCATCACCAACCATTGGCCGGAGACGGCGCCCTTCCTCGCGCAGATTTCGGATTGGGACCAGCTGACGCTCGCCCGCTATGCCCACCGCACCACGCTTCCGCCCTTTGCGGATGGCATTGCCTTCATCGGTGACAGCGCCCATTCCACCAGCCCGCAGCTTGGGCAGGGGGCGAACATGGCGTTGCTTGATGCGGCGACGCTGGCGCATGCGCTTTCGTCGGCGGCCACCGTGGAGGAGGCGCTTGCCGCCTACGCCGCGGCGCGCCGCCGTCACGTACAGCTGTTCCAGCTGCTGTCCTATGTCTTCACGCCGTATTACCAGTCCGATTCCCGAGCGATCGCCTGGCTGCGCGACCGGCTGGTGGCGACCGTTGCGAAAATCCCGCCAGCCCCGCAGGTCCTCGCCGCCATCGTTTCCGGCACGCTTGCCGATCCCTTCACGCCGGCTGGGCTTCAGGAATGCCGCTGGCTGGAGACTGCGCTTCGGGAGGCCTGACCGGCGTCTGCCAGCCGTCAAGGTCCAGTGCCCAGATCTGGCCGACGAGATCCTGGCCGAAGCTGTGATGCGCTTCCTCTTTCTCCAGCCTGAAGCCAGCGGTCTGGTAGATACGGCGCGCGGCTGTCAGGATGTCGTTCGTCCAGAGTTCCAGCCGCTTGTAGCCCGCCTTTTGCGCGAAGCGAATGCACTCCGTCACAAGCCGCGTGCCGAGACCGTGGCCCCGAGCGGCGGCATCGACATGCAGCAGGCGCAGCTTCGCGGTGCTTTCGCCGCCCTTGACCAGAAAGATGCTGCCGACGAGGTCGCCGTTCTGTTCGGCGATCCAGCAGCGTTCGCGGGAGGCATCGAAGTTGCGCAGGAAGTTTGCACAGATTTCGGCGACGAGGGCCTCGTACTCTGTATTCCAGCCGTAGGTTTCGACATAGCTTTTCGCCTGGCTGGCGATCACCCGGCCCATGTCGCCGGCGCGGTGGTCGCGAAGAACGATCGGATCGCCGCTCTGGCCGCCGCCGAGCAGTCTGGTGGCCTTGCAGAGAGATGCGCCGAGGGCAACGCGTTCCGCTTCGTCGAGCGGCGCGATGAGGGTGGAAATGCTATCCCGGGAGCGGATAGCAAGATCCGCGGCGACGGAGCGACCGCTTTCAGTGAGGCTGAGAAGCCGCCCGCGACCATCCGCCGGATCTTTTCGGGCATCGACCATGCCCTTGCCGGCAAAGGCTTTCAGCATGCGGCTAAGATAGGCCGGATCCAGCGACAGTTCTTCGGTGAGCAGCGATGCGGAGGTGGAGCCGCGGACCGCCAGTTCGTAGATGACGCGCGCTTCGGTCAGCGTGTAGGGCGTGTCGAGATAGGCGCGGTCGAGCACGCCGATGCGATTGGTGTAGAAGCGGTTGAAGGCGCGGATGGTTTCGATCGTGTCCGCGCCACCATTTCCGGGAGGCGTTGCAATCATGGTGATCTCCTTCGATCACCATGATTGCAATTTATTGGACTGAGTCAACTATTTTAAGCAGCTTCGCTCACGACCATCGGGCCGAGGGCGAAATCGACGGCGGCCTTGGCGTGAATGGCGGTCGAATCGAAGCCGGGCAACGACAGTGCATCGGGATCGAGCAGCAGGCAGATTTCCGTGCAGCCGAGGATGACGCAGTCGGCACCGTCAGCGCGGGCAGAATCGATAAGGGCGAGAACGCGTTCGCGCGAGCTTTCCAGCACCTTGCCCTGGCAGAGTTCGTTGAAGATGACGTCGTGGATCAGCGTGCGGCCGTCTTCATCCGGCACCATGACGTCGAGGCCGGCCGTCTTCATGCGATCGGCGTAGAAGCCGTGCTCCATCGTGTAGCGCGTGGCGAGGAGGAGGGGCCGGCGTTTGCCAGCCGCGAAAATTTCGCGCGCGGTCTCGTCGATGATGTTGAGCAACGGTGCCTTGACGGCAGCCTGGACGTCGTCGGCAACGAGATGCATGGTGTTGGTGCAGATCAGAACGCATTCGGCGCCGCTCTTTTCGAGGCCTGCAGCAACGGCGCCGAGGCGCTCGCCGGCGGTATCCCAGCGGCCGGCCTTCTGAAGGTCGACGATGGACTGGAAATCGACCGAATGCACCAGAATCTCCGCCGAATGCAGGCCACCGAGCCGCGCACGCACCGCTTCGTTGATCATGCGGTAATAGACCGCCGTGCTTTCGAAGCTCATGCCGCCGATAAGGCCAATCGTCTTCATGGTTGTTTCCCCGTGGATTGTTTCGATGGCAATCAGAATGCCGCAAGAACGACGGTGATTGTTCGCAAAGTTTCGAGCATTTTTCCGATGTTGAGAGGATTACTCTTGCCTATCGACGAATGTGCGCGCTTTTCTTGCGTGTATACAAGAATGGAAGGGGAATCTCGGCGTGCTGGATGAACGGGACAGGAAATTGCTGGCGCTGCTCCAGGAGGACGCGGGTGCGCCCGTGGCCACGCTGGCGGACAAAGTGAATCTGTCGCTGTCTGCCTGCGCGCGACGTATCCAGAGGCTGGAGGAAAGCGGGTACATCGCCGGAAAGGTCGCGCTGCTCGACAGCAAGAAGATGGGCGTACCGACGACAGTCTTCGCGCTCATCAAGACGGCGCATCACAGCGACGACTGGATTGAACTGTTTGCGCGCGCCATTGCCGACATTCCCGAGGTCGTCGAGGCGCATAGACTGACTGGCAACTATGACTATATCCTGAAGATCGTCCTGCCGAGGGTCGAGCACTACGACGTGGTCTACAAGCGCATCGTGCGCAAGGTCGAGCTTTTCGACGTGTCCGCGTCCATCTCGATGGAGGTGTTGAAAAGCGGATCACGCCTGCCGGTCGAGCACGCGGAATAAGAAAATTCCCGCGTAAGCAGGCACAAAAAAGGCCGGTCGAAACCGGCCTTTCTCGTTCTTTGCCGAAAGCGGCGGATCAGGCTGCGACGAGCTGATCGGCCGACATCTTGCCGGACTTGCGGTCGTGGACCAGCTCGAAGCTGACCTTCTGACCTTCGTCCAGACCGGTGAGGCCGGCGCGCTGAACGGCGGAGACGTGGACGAATACGTCCGGCTCACCGCTGTCCTGCTGAATGAAGCCGTAGCCCTTGGTGGAGTTGAACCATTTTACGGTACCAGTTGCCATGACGAAACCTTTCCTAAGCCGTCAAATCAATCTTCGGCTGCCAACAGCGGCAACCATGGGAGGTCGAATTTGAAGGGTAGGTTCGTAACCACAGGCGTAGCCTGCAATTACGGAAGTCAACGTTCAAATCTCGATGCGGGAGAAATAATTGGTTCGTCATCTTCGGTCAAGATGGGGTCCCAGGGCGATCAAAGGACTTTATTCAGGGGCAGAGAGTGCCGGGTCGTTCTCGCACTGAGAGATTGGCAACTGGCGGAATGAGTGGATCGCGAGGATGCGTTCCTCGTCGGCATCGGTGTCCACCTTCATGCAAGCGCAGGCATAACCGTAGTTGCCGTTGGTGCGCACATAGTCACCTTCGGAGATGTCGGGGATGCTCTCGATGCCGTCCGGCTCATAGTCACCGCCCTGGGTCATGATCGTCCAGGTACCTTCGCTGTCGTCCAGCCACCAGTTGGCGGGCGTCGGATTCTGCAGCCAGCCGCAACGGGTTTCGGCAGCTTCGGCGCTCGTGGCCGCGAGGGCGAGAAGGGCACATACCAGCAGTTTTTTCATGGTCTTGCCCTCACATGCCGGTTTTCTTGCAGTGGAATGTGTCGCCGCTTGTTTCGGAGGCCCAGTCCATGTCCGTGTCGGTAATGTTGGCGAGGCCGATGCGGTAGTCGTCGGCAAAGGTCAGGATGTAAGCGCCGCCGTCCTTCTCGCTCTTGAGGATCGGCATCGGTCCTTCACCGGAATCGTATGCGTCGGCGGTGAAGGTGAAGGTCGCAACCTCGCAATCCCAGGTGCCGACATAGGGCGGTTCTTCGCTGGCGTGCGCGGGCAGGGTGGAGACGACGAGAGCGGCGAGGAGACGAAGCATGGCGGCGGATGTCCCGTGCTGGAGCGCGTAGATGACATGGAAATGTACCAGCAAAGAACGGTTGAGGGCGACGGCTTATTCTCGCGCAATGGTAAAAGGCCCGGCAAAGCGGCCGGGCCTTGTCTTGATCCTGGGCAGGCTATCTGACGTCGATCGGCAGGCGATCGTCGCAATGGCGGACCTTCGTCCGGTGGCCGCTCTTGTCGAAGAGCACGGCCCAGTTCGTCGAACAATAGGCGCCGCTATTCGCAAGGATGACCCTGTGCTTCTTGCGGACATGGGTGATCGGTTCGCGCTCGACAGTGCGGAAATACTCGCCGCGACCGTTCGAGCCTCTGTCACCTCCATTGTCGCCGCGGCCCGATTTCTGGGCCAGCGACGGAGTGGCGAAGGAAGCGACGGCCGTGGCGAGGGCAATGGAAACGAGAACAAACCTGCGCATGGACTTCTCCTTGAGTTGGCAGAGCGCCTGTTTCGCTCTTGGGAGGAGAGTCTCATGTCAGTTGGCGGGCCGCTGTCTCCGGGGAAACAGGGCACAAAAAAGGCCCCGGAAACCGGGGCCTTCTTATTATGAAGTGTCAGGCGGGGCGCCGTTTGTCCACACGGTGGTGGTCAAGGAAGGTCGCGATGGCCGATTCGCCGTAGAGGCGTCGTTGTTCAACAAGGGCCGTGGCAAGGCGGGCGGCATCACCGAAGGTGGCGATTTGCGCGGCCGCGGCTGCCGGATTGCGGGAAAGCGCATCGGCAACGAGATCCGCCATGGTGCGTGGCAGGAGATCGGTGCAGTCTCGCATGCTTTCGAAGACGATGCCGATGGGAACGATCTTGTCGTCGTAAATCACCATCGGTTCGGCGCGTTCGTCTTCCCAGGCATCAAAAGCTTCCAGGGCATCACCGAACGCTTGCTGCAGAGTGATGGGAGCATGTCCTTCGTGAAGGTCTGGCAGGAAATTCAACATTTTCTGTCTCCTTGGCGTAAGGGCGTTTCTCTTTCGTACTCCTGTACTCAGGCCTCGATGCCGGCTGCCGTTCGCAATGTGAGCGGCCCGCTGCACCGCAGGTCTCACAAATCTTAACAACAGGAAACGTCTTGGGAAGCGAAAAATTTTGTTCAGACCGCGCTGACTTGCGTGTTTCAAGCGACTTCTGTTTCAAATCAGCGAGATAGCGGAAAGAAATTTTCTTCAACGTTGTGCGTTGCGGTCATAATTGTGTGGCGCAGCAGGCTGCCGGGTCGAGATCTGACTGGGCAAATCACTTGATTTCACTGCTTTGCAAGAAGGGTGTTGACCCGAAAGCCATACATCGCTAGAAACTGCCGAACCGTACGGTACGGTACGCAAATTCAACAGGTGAACATCTTGCAGATCGTGGAGCAAGGCAGGGCAGGCGCAGCAGGCGGACTGACAGAACGTCAGGGCGCGGTGCTGGAGCGTGCGCTCGGCTTGCTCGTCGAGGGCGGCGAACGGGCGCTGACGACGGCCGGTGTGGCGCGCGCGGCGAACTGTTCGAAGGAAAGCCTCTATAAGTGGTTCGGCGATCGCGACGGGCTGATTTCGGCGATGATCACCTACCAGGCCGGCAAGGTGCGCACGGTCGAGGTTGCCGCCGGCGCGCTGACCACCGAGACGCTGCGCAAGCACCTTCTGGCTTTTGCGCGCGACTTGATCGACGTGCTTTCCGGCGACGTGTCGCTGGCGCTGAACCGTCTCGCCATCGGCCAGGCGAGCCGCGAGGGCGCAGGCCTTGGTCGCCTGTTGCAGGAGCGCGGCCGCCGACAGATCGGCAAGCGCGCTGCCGCACTGCTCGAAGCCGGCCGCAAGGCGAAGCTGCTTGCATTCGATAGTGCCGACGAGGCATACGGCACGCTCTACGGCCTGATCGTCTCCGACATGCATCTGCGGATGCTGCTTGGGGAAGATGCCGCAGCGCTGAAAAAGGAATTCTCGCCACGCGCGGAGAAGGCAGTGGATGCCTTCCTGACGCTTCACGGCGTGAAAGGGTAAGACCGGCGGGCAAACCGCCGGTTCAGGTTAAACAGACAGCAAGGGAAGGAACCATCGATGCGCGTCTATTACGATCGTGATGCCGATCTCAACCTCATCAAGGCGAAGAATGTCGCCATCGTCGGCTATGGCTCGCAGGGCCGTGCCCACGCCCTCAACCTCAAGGATTCCGGCGCCAAGGGCGTCGTGATCGCGCTCAAGGCCGGTTCGCCGACGGTCAAGAAGGCCGAAGCCGATGGCTTCAAGGTCATGACGGTTGCCGAAGCCGCCAAGTGGGCCGACCTCCTGATGATGGCGGCGCCGGACGAACTCCAGGCCGACATCTACAAGGCCGACATCGCCGGCAATATCCGCGACGGCGCTGCCATCGCGTTTGCCCACGGCCTCAACGTGCATTTCGGCCTCATCGAGCCGAAGGCTTCGCTCGACGTCGTCATGATCGCGCCGAAGGGCCCGGGCCACACGGTTCGCGGCGAATACCAGAAGGGCGGCGGCGTTCCCTGCCTCGTTGCTGTTCACCAGAACGCTTCGGGCAACGCCCTTGACCTCGCGCTCTCCTACGCCTGTGGCGTTGGCGGCGGCCGTTCGGGCATCATCGAGACCAATTTCAGGGAAGAGTGCGAAACCGACCTCTTCGGTGAGCAGGTCGTTCTGTGCGGCGGTCTCGTCGAGTTGATCCGCGCTGGCTTCGAAACGCTGGTCGAAGGCGGTTATGCGCCGGAAATGGCCTATTTCGAGTGCCTGCACGAAGTGAAGCTGATCGTCGACCTGATCTATGAAGGCGGCATCGCCAACATGAACTACTCGATCTCCAACACGGCCGAGTGGGGCGAATACGTCACGGGCCCGCGCATCATCACTGCCGAGACCAAGGCTGAAATGAAGCGCGTCCTCGCCGACATCCAAACCGGCAAGTTCACCTCCGAGTGGATGCAGGAATGGAAGGCCGGCGGCGCACGCTTCAAGGGCATCCGCCGCAACAACGACTCGCACCAGATCGAAGAAGTCGGTGCAAAGCTGCGTGGCATGATGCCGTGGATCGGCAAGAACAAGCTGGTCGACAAGGCCGTCAACTAAGCGCTTCTGCATTCCGTGCAGAGCGGCCGGCCGGGCGGTTTTCCGCCCGGCCTTTTATTTCAGAAAACCTGAAATAATGCAGTGCATCCTTCCGCGTCACTGCGGTGCAGCAAGTAATAAGCTTGCCTGAAGCGCCGAATGAGAACAAAATACGCAAGTGTTTCGTTCAGTTGTCGGGAGGATCGTGCAATGACCACCATTGTCCAATACTTCGCCTGGTTCGATCTTTTAATCCTGGGCAGTATCGCCATGCTTGTGCTGCTCAGCCTCTACGGCGACCGCACCACCTGAGTGTGAGTGCTGCCTGAAATGGCCGCCGGAGTGCACCCGCTCCGGCGAGAATAAAGCCGCGCGAAATCTTGGGTCGCGCGCTGTTTCTCTTGGTGCGAATATTTAGGTCAGCATTATTGACATAAAAACAGCGCCGTGATGAGGTGCGTTCAAACAACAAGCCCGAGGAAACCTCTATGTTCAAATGGGAACAGGCCTTCGCGACGCGTGCGTCGCGTATGAAGGCGTCCGAAATCCGTGAATTGCTGAAACTGCTGGAACGGCCCGACATCATCTCGTTCGCAGGCGGCATTCCCGATCCGGCGCTGTTCCCGAAGGAGGATTTTGCCGCCGCCTATGCCGATATCCTCGCCGGCGAGGGCGCTGCTGCCGGTCTGCAATATTCTGTCAGCGAGGGCTACAAGCCGCTGCGCGAATGGCTCGCCGGCGAAATGGCCAAGCTCGACATTCCCTGTTCGGCCGACAATGTCTTCATCGTCTCCGGCTCGCAGCAGGGCCTCGACTATCTCGGCAAGCTCTTCCTCTCGCCGAAGGATACGGCGCTCGTCACCTGGCCGACCTATCTCGGCGCGCTCCAGGCCTTCAATGCCTATGAGCCGACCTATGACCGGCTGAACCTTTCCGGCAACCGCACGCCGGACGCCTATCGCGCAACGGCGACGGAAGCCGGTGGCCGCGTCAAGTTCGCCTATCTCTCTGCCGATTTCGCCAACCCGACCGGTGAAACGGTTGATCGCGCCGGCCGCGAAAAGCTGCTTGAACTGGCGGAGGAGCTGGATATCCCGATCATCGAGGATGCCGCCTATCAGTCCCTGCGCTATGACGGCGAGGCCGTGCCGCCGATCCTGGCACTGGAAATCGCCGAGAAGGGCAGTATCGACGCCGCACGGACCATCTATTGCGGCAGCTTCTCCAAGACGCTCGCACCGGGCCTGCGCGTCGGCTATATCGTCGCGGCAGCCCCCGTCATCCGCAAGCTCGTACTGATGAAGCAGGCGGCGGACCTGCATTCCTCGACCATCAACCAGATGGTCATCGCCCACGTTGCCGAACGCGGCTTCGAGGCGCAGGTCGCAAAGATCCGCGCCGCCTACAGCGCCCGCCGCAACGCCATGCTGGCGGCGCTCCAGAAGTACATGCCGGACGGCGTTAGCTGGACGAAGCCGGAGGGCGGCATGTTCGTCTGGGTCACGCTGCCGGCCGGCATGGACGGTGCGACGCTGCTTGCCCGCTCCATCGAGACGGAAAAGGTCGCCTTCGTGCCCGGCCAGGCTTTTCACGCCGATGGCAGCGGCGCCAACACGCTGCGCCTCAGCTTCTCCTGCGCCGACGCGACAACGATCGAGGAGGGCATCTCCCGCCTCGGCCGGTTGCTCTCCAACGAGCGCCTTGCTGCCTGATCTGACGGGCGGCTAGTGCGCTTAATCCTCTCTCTCCCTGTAAGCAGGGAGAGAGACTTGCCCAGCGAAATGGCTGAGATACCAGGAAACGGAGCGGCCTGTCGCCTTCGCCCCGCTTGCGGAAAAGCTGGCCGGCAGGCCGGATGAGCGGCAAGCCCTTAGTGTGAGAGGCAGGCCATCGCCGACTCGAACACCAGATCCGGCAGGACTTCAAACGTATAAGGCGCGTGTACGCGCTCCCATTTCTGGTGATAGTCACGCCCCCACGGGCCGATATTGACCGTCGGGAAGGAGAACAATCCTTGCCCTGCGTCGTCGGTGAAGGCCGCTGAGGGCGTGTTGGCGGCGAGAAGGCCGGTTTCGCCGGCATCCGGACGGTGGCCGAAGAAGCTCATGTCGGAAATGCCGGCAAAGATCTGCTTGAACTTGATCGACGTGCCATGCCACGTTGCGGCGTCCTCCATTACCGCCTGAAGCCGGTCGCGCATCATGCGCCCCGTTTCGCCGGCGCGTTCCAGATGCACCAGCGGATAATGCAGGCTGCCGAAGCCGATGATGACGGCTGGGCCTTCGATGCCCGCTTCCGTCGCTGCGGCCGCGACGATCTCGCGGCTCACCTTCAAGGGATCGGTGCCGCCGGAGAGGGACCGGTCGAGCGCCGAGAGACGATCGAGCGCTTCGCCGCCTCGCGCTTTCAGCCGCTCCAGAAGTTCGGCATAGGTCAACACGCTGCCTTCCGTCCTTGCTGCCGGACGACCCCGGTAGCGGGCCTGGTGCGCGTCCTGCGTTTCGAGTGCAGTGTTCAGCGCGCCGGTCACCAGCGTGCGGAAGTCACCAAAAATGTCGGCGGCGCTGCGGCGGTGTGTCAGCCAGTTGAAGGAGAGCCAGACGCGATCGGGCGTCGTCACGTCGTAGCCGTCGCGGATGTCGCGCGCTTCCAGGCATACCGGCGGCGGGGAGCGCTCGCCAAAGGCCTCGTCGCTGAGTTCCGGCATGGTGTCCATGGCGCGGATGATTTCGGCGCTGATACGGTGGGCGCTCGTGCCATTGAACGGATAGCCGGCATGGGTCGGGCGGCCGATGACGAAGGCGAAGGGGGCGAACTTGCCGATCGAACCCAGATAGACTGCGCGGCCTTCTTCGCCATCGCGCTCGCAGCTCGATGCATCGAGGTTGATGCCGGCGACGATGTCGAGGTCGAAGCTGCGGGCGATCTCCGGCAATGCATTGCGCAGACTGCGCATGCCGCGTGAGCGGTTTTCCTCGTCGGGTGTCGCGACGAACAGGATATTGCCCTCCGGCGCCTCCAGTCCGGCGAAACGCTCCAGCGCCGCGATGCCGGCGGCAAGGCCGCTCTTCATGTCGAGCAGGCCGCGCCCGGCGATGAAATCGCCACTCTCGAAATCCTTGAGTGCCTTCGCTTCCGCGCCGTTCAGCGGGCGGCTTCGGAGTTCCTTGAGAAGGGCTTCCGTCAACGGCTCGGGATCGCAGGCGAGCGGCGCAAGCGTGCCGTAATTGGCAATGGAAACGGTATCGAAATGGCCGGCCAGCACCACCGTGCGTCGCCCGCTACCGCGCACCAGGGCCACGACGTTCTGCGTCATCGGCTCGCCGTGGCTGTCCACGGTAATAAGCTGCTGGGGATGGCGCTGGAAATAGGGTGTTTCGGCGAGATGCGCCCGCAGCTTTTCGGAGAAACCGGCCTCGTCCGGTGAACCGGTCACGCTCGGCCAGCGGGTCATCATCAGCGAGAGGTCTTTGGCGCGTGAGGCTGCGGCGTGGAGCGTGGTTTCGTCGGTCATGGGGATCGGCCTGTCGGAAGCGGTTGCGTCGAGAAGGTGCATAAGCTAGCCAAGGAGGCCGGCAAGCGAAATGGCAATATTTTGAGAAAATTGCTACGTGGATTGCCGTTTCGTCATCTTAAACTGGCATTTCGGTAGCATGGACACGATCGACCGGAAACTTCTCGCTTTCCTTCGCAAGGATGGCCGTGCCTCGCTCTCTGCGCTGGCCGCTGAACTAAATGTCTCGCGCGGCACGGTGCAGAACCGCATCGAGCGGCTGACGCGCGATGGCGTCATTGCCGGTTTTACCGTGCGGGTGACGGCGGCAGACGATCCGCATGCCGTTCGCGCCGTCATGATGATAGAGATCACCGGCCAGAAGACGCTCTCCGCCATAAAGGCCCTGCGCGGCATTCCCGAAATCCGCGCGCTGCACACGACGAACGGCGCCTGGGATCTCATCGCCGAAATTCAGACGGACAACCTTGTCGAGTTCGAGCGAGTGTTGCGCGGAATTCGTGCCATGGATGGGGTGTCGAAATCCGAAACCAGCCTGCTTCTGACGACGCTGTAGATTATGGCATCACGATATCTATTTCCTCGCCCGTCGAGGAATAGGTAACGCGGCCGCCCTTCCAGCCGTCCGGGCTTTCTAGACGAATTTCCAGCGTCACCTTGCCATCCGGCGAGGGCACCATGAAGCTGCCGTCCGGGGTCATCAACTGGCCGACCGAGAAGGTGTAGCGCGACAACGCCATCTCCGAACCGACCTGCAGTCGGGAAAATGTCCGCGCGGTCAGTTCGTTGAGTTTTTCGGCGGAGAAGAAGGCGAGATCGCTCATCCGGTAGAGCCGCTCCGGGCGGAACTCAGAATCCCAGGGCATCATCATCGTCATGGCGGTGATGCCGCGGTCGTTGGCGGTGTAGCTGCGCATCTTGCCGGGTGCATCCGGCACTTCGGCGAGGATCTGCATCGAATCGTGGCTGATGCTGAGTTCGGCGAAACGCGCGTTCTTGCCGAATTGCTCGTTGATCACGGCGAGCGTGTCGTGCGTCGTCTTCGGATCGAGCCAGTTGCGCCTCGGCTGGCGTGCAGCCGGTAGATTGGCGGCGCGCACCGTGCCGTCGGTCGTCAGCTCGATGGTTCCGCTGTTGGAAAACAACGCTATCTCCCCGGATTGCGTCCAGTCGGTGAAGTGGACGGTCCAGCGCAGCTCCGGTTTGCCGGGGCCGCCGGAGAAAAGCCGAAGCATCATGTAGTTCATCGTCGACTTGTCGTTGCCCCAGGCCTTTTTCGCGGCATCCCGGATTTTCCCCAATTGCCAGAGATCGACATCGGCAAGCGAAAAGCCCGGCTCCGCCGCCGTGCCGGGGAACATGGGCGAGGCGATCGGCGAGCGCGTCACGCCGGATATGTCCCACGAGTAGCCGACGGTGGTCTCCTTGAGCGACGGATGGTCGGCCTTCACCTGCACCGACTTCGGGTAGATCGTGATGTCCCGAATGATCGGCTTGCCGCTGATGACGCCGATCAGGCTTTCGATCGCCGCTTCCTTTGGCCAATCCTCGTCGTTGATGAAATGCATGGTCCGGGCGCGCGCGGTATTGGATAGGTCGCCGCCGATGATCGTGCCCTGCGCATCCGCATAGACCGTGGCACTTTCCCGCGGTGAGGCGACATAGATCGACCAGCGGATATCGCCGTAGGACGCCGTCGGCAGCAGGCTTACGCGCCTGGCGATTTCGATCGACTGAACGGTCCCGCCCCCCTCCAGCTTGGCATAGGCCACCGCGCGGCTTGCAACATCATCGGTCTTGCCAAGTGTGATCGCGTCGAGAGAGAACAGACCGCTGGCAACGTCGTCCACCATGGCCGGTGCCGGGCGTGCGGCGGGGCCGGCCACGACCTCGGTTTCGAAGAAGATGAGGCGAGACGCCTGCCGGACCTGCCATTCCTCCACGTCGCCCGGCCGCGACCCGCCGAGCAGCACCGTGACCGCCTTGTCGGTGATTCGAATCGTGTGCAGTTGCGGCGCCCGGCCGAGTTTTTCGACAATGCGCCCGACCGCCCGGGCGGCTTCGCCCGGCACGGTGATATAGCTCTCGGCAGCGCGGGCGGGCACGGCGAGGAGAAGAAGGGCCAGCCAGGCCGCCAGCAGTACCCGTACCGTGCTGGATAGACGTTCCATGAGCGTTGCCTCCGTCTGCCACCGGAATGCGCATCATCCGTGCTGGGTAACGGCGTTGCAAGTCGGTTTATTCCGGCAGGGCGGGTGTCACCGCGAAAAGGCGCTTTCCATTGCCGGGCAGCCGGTTACACTTCGGCCAGCATACCCGGAAGGACCTCATGTCGCTACGCCTCGCCACATTCAACATCGAAAACCTCATGACCCGTTTCGATTTCACGGGTTTCCGCAACCAGGTTCGCCAGGATCGTGTGCTTCGCCTGTTCGATATCCGCAGCGAGGCGGAATACCAGCGGCTGGAGGAGGCGCGCGCCATCGCCTATACCGACGATGCACGCCAGCATTCGGCGCTCGCCATTGCGGATGCGGATGCAGACATCCTCTGCCTGCAGGAAACCGACAACATGGCGGCGCTGCAGGCCTTCGAATACGGCTATCTCTTCCGCATGGTCGGCAACGGCTATCGCCAGAAATACCTGATCGAAGGCAATGACAGCCGCGGCATCGACGTCTCGGTGCTGATGCGCGAGGAGACGCGCGACGGCCAGCGAATCGAATGTGTCGATATCCGCAGCCATGCCGCCGTCACCTATCGCGACCTTGATCTCTACACACCGGACCTGGGGCAGGGGCTCAAGCCGGACGACAGGATTTTCAAACGCGATTGCCTGGAGATGGACCTGCGCATCGGCGGCCGGCCTCTGACGCTTTATGTCGTGCATTTCAAATCGATGGGGCCGGGACGGGAGGGCATGGATGGCCGCCAGTCCACCATGCCGGTGCGCATGGCGGAAGCCCGCGCGGTGCGGCGGATCATCGAGAACCGGTTTGGCGTTGGAAAGACGGCGGACAAGGCTTTCGCGATCTGTGGCGATATGAACGACTATCAGGCGAAGCTGGCGGTCGAAGGCGACCGGCGCACCGGCTACCGTTTCGTGCCGAAGGACGAGGCGGGCAGCGCGCTCGATGTCTTCAGCGCCGATGGGTTCGCGATCAATCCCGTGCTGCGCCGGCCGGTCGAGGATCGCTGGACGCTCTATCACAGCCGCGGGCCGGAGGAGCGCCATCTTTGCCAGCTCGACTATATCTGGCTGTCGCCGTCGCTGGCCGAACACAATGCGCAGCACGTTCCCGAAATCATTCGCGCCGGCCAACCCTTCCGCACGATCTTTCCACCGGGGCAGGAGGTGGACCGCTATCCGCGTGTCGGCTGGGACCGGCCGAAGGCGTCCGACCACTGCCCGGTGGTCATGACGCTCGATCTCTAGGCTTTCAGCGTGTCATTTCTACTTGCCCACGGAGGAGGGCTCGGGCACGTTTAGAAAAATGCCCGCGCGGCAAAACGGAATACGGAGAATGCCTTGTCCCGTCGCTACGCCATCTACGACGTCTTCACCGACACGCGGCTTGCCGGCAATCCGCTGGCCGTCGTCTTCGATGCCGACGATCTCGACGATAGCGCGATGCAGCGCATTGCCGGCGAGTTCAATCTCTCCGAAACCGTTTTCGTGAAGACGCCGGAGAACCGCGCACACAGCGCCCGCCTGCGCATCTTCACGCCTTGCCGCGAATTGCCCTTTGCCGGCCATCCGACAGTGGGCGCGGCGATCGCTATCGCCGAAGCGGCGGAGAGCGACAGGGCAGGGCCGCGCGACCTGGTGAGCGTGTTGGAGGAAAATGTCGGTCCGGTGCGCTGTGCCGTGAGGCTTGGCGACCGCGAAGCGGCCTTTGCTGAATTCGACGTGCCGCGGAAGTCCACCCGCCTCGATGGAGCCTTCGACAGGCAAGCGCTCGCCGATGCCTTCAGCCTGAAGCCGGGCCAGATCGGTTTCGAGAACCACGTGCCTTCGCTGTGGAGCGCCGGCGTCGCTTTCGTGATGGTCCCGGTGCATGACCTTGCGGCCGCAATCGCCGTGGAGTTCGATCCGACACTCTGGGAGCGCTGCGCACCCTTTGCCGAGGGGCGGCTTGCCTCTGCCTATCTCTATTGCCGCGGCGGCGTGAACCACAATGCCCGTTTCCACACCCGCATGTTCGCGCCCGACATGGGCATAGTCGAAGACCCGGCGACGGGTGCTGCGGTTGCCGCCCTTTCGGGTGCCATCCATTTTTTCGACAAGCTGGTGGATGGCCACCATCCGTATCTCATTGAACAGGGTGTCGAAATGGGCCGCCCGTCTCATATTCATCTGCATCTCGATGTGTCCGGGGGCGCGATCACCAGCGCGCGCATCGGCGGCGAGGCCGTGCGCATCGCCTCCGGAATGCTGGATTTGTGACACTTGTTTTGCGCTGCAAAAGAAAATCATGCGTCTGCGCATTTTTTTCCGGGTGCGGTATGGACAAGGTCTGCGAAGGCCTTTATACGCCCCTTCATACCGCTGAAACGGTTGTGTGTGGGTGATTAGCTCAGTTGGTAGAGCAGCTGACTCTTAATCAGCGGGTCCACGGTTCGAGCCCGTGATCACCCACCAAAACTTTCCTATTCCGCTGATTAAACAAAGATTTGCTCCCGGCCGGGGCAGCGCTGGTGCGTTGCCGGCCTCGATGCTTTTGGCCTCTTGTCATGGGCTTGCGCGCTTCCATATTGCCACTGGTGCACAAGGAGCGATCCACATGAACGACAATGCGGTCGAAACGCCGGACGAGGTGGTTGCCTATTGGTGCGAGACGCTGACGGCGAATGATTGGTGGCAATCGGCGCCCGATCTTGATGCACACGTCACCGAACGATTTGCCGCAACGCACCTGGCGCTTTCGCGCTACGTGACGGCGCCTTGGCGCGCAGGCCCCGAGGCGCGGCTGGCGGCCATTATCGTGCTCGACCAGTTTCCCCGCAACATGTACCGCGCGTCGCCCATGGCGTTTGCGACGGACTGGATCGCCCGGCGCGAGGCGCGGCTGGCGCTGGAGGCGGGTGCGGACAGGCTTGTGGGCTATGACCGCCGGCATTTCTTCTATATGCCGTTCGAGCACTCGGAGACGCTTGCCGATCAGGAACTCTCCGTCGAGCTTTTCAAGGCGCATGGCGACGAGATGTATCTCGGCTATGCGCTGCGCCACCACGAGGTGATTGCCCAATACGGCCGCTTCCCGCATCGTAACGCGTATCTGGGTCGTGTTTCGACACCGGAAGAAGAAGCCTATCTCGCCAAACCGGGCGCAGGATTCTAGCCGCGCAGGCGGCATGGTTTAAATTGGCCGCAATCATGGCTAGAAGGGTGCGGAATCGCATGGTTTCGCTGCGTCGTCTGTTTCTGTCCAACGAGGATGGCCTTTTGCCAATTTCCCGCCTTCTCTTCGTCCTGCTGACGGTTCTCTCGTTTACCGTAGCGCCCGTCGCCGCGCAGACCGCGGCGGCGCCTGCTGCCGATACGACGGCGACGCAGCTCCAGCAGGCGAGTGCCGATCTCGACCGCGCGGGCGGGCAGCTCAACGCCATTCGCGAGCGGGTCGAGCGGTACAAGGACGACGATGCGCACCTCGTCGAACTCAAGGTCGAGGCGGAAGCGCTCAACCGGTCTATTCTCGCAATGTCAGTCGCGACACGTCCCCGGCTGGAGGCGATCAAGGCCCGCCAGGCTGAACTCGGCGATCCGCCGGGCGCGGGGGCTCCGGCGGAAGCCGACGTCGTCGTCGAGGAGCGCAAGAAGCTTGCCGCTGAACGCAACGAAATCAATGCGCTGACGGGCGAGGCGGAAAATCTTTCGATCGAAGCCACGAAGCTTTCCAACCGCATTACGGAAATGCGCCGGCAGCTGTTCAGCGAGGCGATCCTCAAACGTACCGACGTGAACGCGGACCTGTTCACGGAGGCCTCCGGCGCGATTGCCGAGGAAACGCAGACATTCGGCCGCACCGTGACGGCGTGGATGCAGTTCGTCTGGAAGTTCAAGCGGATGCAGCTTTTTGGCGCTGTCGCGCTGTCGCTGCTGGCCGCACTCGTCCTGCTCTCCGGCAGCTATCGGCTGTTTGCGCCGCTCATCACCCGCGGGGTGCGGCAAGATAAGCCGCACTATATTACACGCCTGTCCGTCGCCTTCTGGTCGACGGTCCTGCCGACTATGGCTGCGGCCGCCTTTGCGGGGGCCAGTTACTTCTTCCTGGACGCGTTCAAGGTATTGCGCACCGACATCGCGCCGATCATTTCGATCGGGCTCGGTGTGGTCGTCGCTGTCTATTTCATGGCGCAGCTTGCCAATGCTGTGCTTTCGCCCAGGGATGGTCATTGGCGTCTGGTGCGGGTTTCCGATCGTGGCGCGCAGCTTCTGTGGCTGCTGATCTGCAGCATGGCGATCGTCAACGGTGCCGATTACTTCCTCGGCACGATCAGCGAAGTCCTCGGCTCGCCGGTGGTGCTGACCGTCGTGAAGAGCTTCTTTGCTTCGCTCATCATCGGCGCGCTGCTCCTCGTCACGGCCTTCATCAAGCCGGTATTGTCGAAGGGGGAAGCGCCGGATTCACAGGGTCGACCCTGGCCACGGTCGATTTTCGTCCTTCTGATCCTGACGGGTCTCGTTCTCATCTTCGCGCCCTTGCTAGGCTATGTCGGCATGGCGCGGTTTATCGCAACGCAGATCATCGTGACGGGCGCGGTGATCGTAACGATGTATATCGGCTTCCTTTCCGGGCGCGCCGTTTCGGCCCCAAGTGCCTTTGCCGAGACGGCGGTGGGCAAGCGGCTCGAGGAGCGCTTCGGGCTCGGCCAGGTCGCGCTCGATCAGGTGGGGCTTGCAGCGGGGCTCAGCATTTATCTGCTGGTCTTCGTGCTGTTCATTCCGCTGATCCTGCTGCAATGGGGCTTCCAGGTCGCCGACATCGAATCCTGGACCTATCGCTTCTTCACGGAAATCCGCATCGGCAGCATCACCATCTCCCTGATCGGCATCCTGGTCGGCATACTGCTCTTTGTCGTCGGCCTTGTCGTCACGCGCTGGTTTCAGAAGTGGGTGGACGGTAATGTGCTCGCCCGCAGCCAGGTGGATGTCGGTGTGCGCAACTCCGTGCGCACGGCGGTCAGCTATGCGGGCGTGGCGCTCGCGGGCCTTATCGGCCTGTCGGCGGCCGGCATCAATCTTTCCAGCCTTGCGGTCGTCGCCGGTGCCCTCTCGCTCGGTATCGGTTTCGGCCTGCAGAACATCGTGTCGAACTTCGTCTCCGGCCTCATCCTGCTCGCCGAGCGCCCGTTCAAGGTGGGCGACTGGGTGGTGGCTGGTACGACCGAGGGCTTCGTGCGCCGCATATCCGTGCGCGCAACGGAGATCGAGACGTTCCAGCGCCAGACCGTGATCGTGCCAAACTCCGTGCTGATCAACGGCCAGGTCGGCAACTGGACGCATCGCAACAAGCTCGGCCGCATCGAAGTGGCGCTCAGCGTTCACGCCGGCAATGATCCGCGCCGCGTGCAGGACATTCTGACGGAGGTTGTTCGGGCACAGCAGGGGCTTCTGCGCAATCCGGAACCCGTGGTGGTCTTCCAGGCGTTTTCATCGAGCACGCTGGACTTTGAGGTTCGTGCCTTCCTCGCGGACATCCTCAACGGCACCAGTGTGAAATCGGAACTGCGCGCAGCCATTCTGGAGCGGTTCCGCGCAGAGGAAATCCCCCTTAGCGGACCAGCGGCGGCGGAAGTGCCGATCAAAATATCGCCGGAGGGTGCTGAGCTTATTACGGCTCTCCTCGACCAGGCGGCGGAGAAACTGCGCGCGCCCGCCACCGGCCGGCGCCGCAAGCTGGCGAACGAGGATCCGGACGCCGAGCCCTCTGCCTGACTTCCGGCACATGAACGCCGCATTCACGCTGCATTCAGCCGTCCCCACATAAAACGTGATGCAAATCCGATTGAGGAGCGATAGTGTTCCTTCGGGCTTGTGAACAGGGGCGGCGCTTGGCGCCGGGCGAAAATGAAGCGAATGATCATGATGCTGGTGGTGTCGGCCGTTCTGTCCGCTCCGGCCGTTGCTGCCTCGGTAACCAACAAGGATGGCGATACGCAGGTTCTCGTCATCGTCGAGGACGGCAGCCGCGTGGAAGTCGCGCTGGAACCCGGCGCCACGGAGACCATCTGCCCATCCGGCTGTTTTGTTACGCTGCCGAATGGTGACCGCATCGCGCTGAATGGCGGCGAAGAGGTCGAAATCCAGGGCGGCTCCGCTTCGGTCAAGTAATTTTCCCATGATATTTGCAACGGCGCGGAAAGAAAACCGCGCCGTTTTTCATTCTTGACGCAACGTGGCAGCGTGCGCCCTATCGCGTTTTCATGCCTTCTAAATTTAACGTTTTCGCAAAGGGTTGCCGGTACCCATTACGCTGGGGAACATTTATTTTACGAAGGCATATCATGGCGTTTATCGGCATATCCGGGATGCAATATACCGGCGCGTCTCTCTCGCATCACCGTATTCTTGTTGCTGAGGACTCGAACGTCTTCACGTCCATGATCTCAAAGCGCCTGAAGGAGCTTTTCGACATCGATGTCGAGATCTGCCGCAGCTTCGAGGAGCTGGAGCTTGCCTATGACAAGTCCAGTGAAAAAGTCACACTTGCGATCTCGAATATTAATCTTCCAGGCGCCGAGAATGGCGAGGCCCTGAACTATCTGGTCGATCTCAGTATTCCAACGATCGTCTTCACGGGCACATTCCAGCAGAAGACGCGCGACCAGCTGCTCTCGAAGGAAATCGTCGATTACATCCTCAAGGATAATATCTTTGCCGTCGACATGCTGGCAGAGTCAGTCTGCCGCTTCCTGACCAATCATCAGCACCATGTGCTGATCGTCGATGACAGCGCGACGGCGAGGGCACTTCTTTCCACGCGCCTCAAGCGCTTCAATTTCCGTGTCAGCATCGCCGATAATGGCGCCAGCGCGTTGACGCTCCTGAAGGCCAATCCGGATATCGGCCTGATGATCACGGACTACAACATGCCGGATATCGATGGTTTCGAACTGACGCGGCGCATTCGCGGGTCCATCGGATCACACCAGTTGCGCATCATCGGCGTGTCCTCCTCTACGGATCGCCTGCTGTCCGCGCGCTTCCTCAAGGCCGGCGGCAACGACTTTATCATGCGGCCGTTCATCGACGAGGAATTCTACTGCCGCGTGAATCAGAATCTTGACACGCTGACCCAGATCAAGACGGCGCAGAAACGGCTATCAGCCTGAAATTCCTGGGCGTTGAGTGACTGGCCGACCATGTTCCTTACGTAGCGTGAGATATTTGTCCGCGTGTTAACCACTTGGTAAAACCAGTGGTTTGTAATGCTTGCAAGACGAAACTTCATCTAAGGTACTGGACGACGTGGGAGTGGATTTAAATCCGCAGCGAGGACCTGCATTTCTGCGCCATTCGGGGCAGCAGGTACTGCTTGTGGAAGATTCGCGCATGTTCTCCACGGCGCTCAAGTACCGGCTGGAGAAGGAGCTCGGCCTCTGCGTCACGCATTGCTCCAGTATGGCTGCATTGCGGGGGATCCTTCAAGGGGAGGCGCCTGAATTCGCGCTTGCCGTTCTCGATCTGAACCTGCCAGACGCGCCGAACTGCGAGGCGCTGGACTATGTGATTTCCAAGGGTATCGCACCGCTGGTCTTCACCGGCTCCTTCAGCGACGCCACCCGTGACCAGATCCTCGCCAAGAATGTGCTCGACTATGTCGTCAAGGACAATCCGGCCGCGATCCAGCAACTGGTTCTCGCCGTCGATCGCATCCTGACAAGCGGCAAGACCCAGGTGCTTGTCGTCGATTCCGATCCAGAGAGCTTGCAGCGGCAGGTGAGCCTGATCGCCAAGCAGCGCTTTCAGATCATCGCTGTCGAAAGTGGTGCTGCCGCCCTCGACGTGCTCGATACCCGCGGCGGCATCGATATGGTCATCACGGACCTCGACCTTGCCGACATGGATGGCTTTGTCCTGCTCGACGCGATCCGCCAGAGGCACGGCGACGATGCCGTCCGGGTGGTCGGCCTGTGCAAATCGGAAGACCGCATGGTTGCGGCGCGCTTCCTGCGGGCCGGCGGCGACGAATATATCCAGAAACCCTTCCTCGTCGAAGAGTTCAACAGCCGCGTCTTCCACGTTGCCGCCATCCAGAAACGCGTTCAGTCGCTGCATCGCATTGCTGCGCGGGACTACCTCACCGACATCTATAACCGCCGCTACTTCTTCGAGGCCGGCCCACGGCTTGTCGATCAGGCGCTTCGTCGCGGCGAGCCTGCGTCTATCGCGATCCTCGACATCGATCATTTCAAGCGGCTTAACGACACCTACGGCCATGAGGTTGGCGACATCGTCCTGAAGGCTGTCTCGCGCCGGCTCAAGCACCGGATCAACGACCGGCACCTGCTCGCCCGCCTTGGTGGCGAAGAATTTGGCATCATCTTCAGCGGCCTGGGGCTGGAAGAGGCGCTGGACTATTGCGAGCAACTGCGTCTGGAACTCGCAGCCCAGCCGATCGATGCGGACGGCGAGGCTGTGACGATCACGGTTTCGGCGGGGCTCGCAGCCATTTCCGGCCGTGAAACCTTCGACAACTACCTGAACGCCGCGGACCAGTTCCTCTACATGGCCAAGCATGCCGGCCGGAACCGGGTGTTTTCAGAGCTTTCGCTGATGAGCGCGCTCGCAAGCTAAAATCCCCGCCACAGGGACGGGGATTTCTCATCTTCTTTCTCTTCGATCAGCGGGCGATGGCCGAAAGCGTCAGCTTGCGCTCGGCACGCTCCTGCTGGGGCGAGCGGTTGTAGAGTTCGCGGTAACACTTGGAGAAGTGCGAGGCGGAGACGAAGCCGCAGGCGACGGCCACTTCCACCACCGGCATGGAGGACTGCACGAGCAGGTGGCGCGCGCGGTCGAGCCGGATTTCAAGATAGTAGCGTGCGGGTGAGCGGCCCATTTCCTGGCGGAACAGGCGCTCGATCTGGCGGCGCGAAAGATCGGCGTCGTCGGCTATTTCCAGCAGGGAAAGCGGCTCGGAGAGGTTTTTTTCCATCAGTTCGATAATCGACAGCACCTTGGCATTCTGCACGCCGAGGCGCGCGCGCAGCGGCAGGCGCTGGCGGTCATGCGGGCCGCGCACGCGGTCCGTCAAAGCTTGCTCGCAGACGCGGTTGACGAGGTTCTCGCCAAAATCCTGGTCGATCAGGTTCAGCATCATGTCGAGCGAGGCGGTGCCGCCGGCGCAGGTATAGATGTTGCCGTCGATCTCGTAGAGATCGGCGTAGACGTCGGCCTGCGGGAAGGCTTCGGCAAAGCCCGGCAGGTTTTCCCAGTGGATGGCGCAGCGTTTGCCCGAGAGCAGGCCCGCCTGGGCGAGCACATGGGCGCCGGTACAGAGCGAGCCGACCGCGAGGCCGCGATTGTACACCTCGCGCAGCCAGGCATTGACCGACTTGTTGGAGAAATCCTCGACATAGATGCCGGAACAGACCAGCACCATGGAGGGGCGGTTCTCGCCGCCGAGATATTTGCGCTCGTCGGCAAGCGACGAGTTCACTTCGATGCCGATGCCGCTGGAGGAGAGCACCTGCTGGCCGTCCGTCGACGAGAGGCGCCAAGTATAAGCCTCATAACCGAGCATGCGGTTGGCGATGCGCAAGGTCTCGATCGCCGCTGAGAAGGGCAGCATGGAGAAGTTGGGCACGAGGAAAAAAACGAGGGAGCGCTTCTTGACGTTCTGCTTGTTCATCGGAGTGTCCATGCTGGAGGCGCGATGTCGCAATGGTCGCAGGGAGAACGGCGGCAGTGCTAGCATTTTTGCGACACAGAAGAGGATGGTTACGACTGCATCGCGTCGTCTATCGTTGAAATGTCAGGGCGTTCCGGCGGAATTATGACATTTTGTTCGCACTTGCACATTTGCGACCCCATCATGATGCGTTGTCCGATTGCGACAGGTCAAATCCGGGTGCCGCCGCCGCCCGTTCCCGTTTGACAATGCGGAGCGCTCCGGCCAAATACGGGACGGATTTCATGGGGTGAAAAGATGCTACCAGACGGATATTCGGACGTGCCTGCGGGAAAGCTTGCCGCCGTGGTGACCTGCCTCGAAATGTGGGCGCCGCCGACCGGGCGCAGCGACACCGTGCAGCCCGGAATCACCCTGGATCGTGTCGAGCGGCCGGATGTCGCGTGGTATCGCGACCTCTACAGCCGTATCGGCACCGAATGGCTTTGGGCTTCGCGCCTTGCCATGGCCGAAGGCGATCTCGCCGCGATCCTCCATCATCCTGATGTCGAGGTCTATGCCGTGATGAAGGATGGGCGCAGCGAAGGGCTGCTGGAACTCGATTTCCGGGAGGAGGGGGCCTGCGAACTCGCCTTCTTCGGCCTGACGGCCGCGACGATCGGGAATGGCACGGGGCGGTGGCTGATGAACCGGGCAATCGCACGCGCCTGGTCGCGGGACGGACATGCGCCCATTCAGCGCTTCCTGGTGCATACCTGTACGCTCGATTCGACGCAGGCTTTGGGTTTCTATATCCGCTCGGGTTTCACGCCGGTGAAGCGCCAGATCGAAGTGTTCGATGATCCGCGGCTGACGGGCGTCCTGCCGGAAACCGCAGCACAGACCGTGCCGCTCATTCGCCCTTAAACGAAAACCGCCGGAGAGACTTTTGAGGGTCAGCTCCGGCGGTGTTTGGCGTCGTCTTCTTTCGGCGGGTTGCCGCAACAGTCATCCATCATCGTGTGGTCTTGTCCCACGAACGGTAGCCGATGTCCTTGCGAAGATCGTAGGGCATGCTTTCCTGCTCGCGCTCGACGCGACGACGCTGCCAGGCGGATACGATCCGCTCGATGAATTCACGCAGGAGATGTGACAGGCTGCCGGCATCGCGGGTGCTGGGTGCACGCCGTACCGGACGATGTTCCAATGCTATTGCCATTTTCAGGGTTTCTTTCGAGCTTGGGAGGTTTCGAAAGGTCGCGACCTTGATGGTGACTATGTCGCAACCTCATGCATCAATCAAACGAATATATTTGATTGGATAGATCAGCGTTCTTCATGGTTTGTAATGGCGGGCCAGTTGATATCCTGCTTCAGATAGTCTGGCAGCAGCGCCAGTTCCTCGGCGGTATGGCGTATCGCATTGCGTCTGCGGCGCGCCTCGACGACGTCGCCCACGAAGCGCCGTATTGCGTAATAGAATCCGTTTCCGCGGGCACGAACGGCGAGATCGGCGCCGTCTGCGTACGATTTTTGCGTTTTCATGGCGTTTTTCCTTTCCTTCGTTGTCTCTGTAGGTTGACTATCCGCCCATCTCGGTTTTCAATCAAACGAAATGAAGTGACGTTATGCTTCAGAAATTCTGATCCATGGAGGCAAGCATGAACCTGCTGATGCGCCAGACGCTCCCCCTGCTGGAGCTCGATATCCTGAAAACATTCGTGGCGATTGCCGAGACCGGCAATTTCACCACGGCTGCCGAGACGGTGCATCGCACGCCGTCCGCGGTCTCCATGCAGATCAAGAAGCTGGAAGAGCTGCTCGGCTGCTCGCTGTTCCGCCGGGATGCCCGCTCCGTCGTGCTGACCCATCACGGCGAGGTGCTGCTTTCCTATGCGCGCCGGCTGATCGCGCTGAGCAACGAGGCGGTGTCGCGCTTCATGATGCCGGAGATGAATGGCGTCGTGCGGCTCGGTGCACCGGATGATGTCGGTGAACTCATCCTACCGGAAGTGTTGCGGCGGTTTGCCGACACCTATCCGTCGATCGCGGTCAATGTGTCCATCGAGACGAGTAGTAGCCTGCGCCGCGCGGTTGCCGAACGCCGGCTCGACCTCGCCATCTTCAATGCAACCGACGGCACGATCCCGATTCCAGGCGAAATCCTATTAAAGGAACAGCTCGTCTGGGCCGGCAAGAATTGCGGTAACGCCCACCTCAAGAATCCATTGCCAGTGTCCGTCTGGGAAGAGGGCTGCATCTGGCGGGCACGGGCTCTCGAACAATTGGCCCGTTCCGGCCGTGACTTCCGTGTGGCTTACTTCTGCGCCCATCACATGGGCCAGCGTGCTGCCATTCGCGCCGACCTTGCCGTCGCGCCGCTTGCGCGCTTTCTTGTCGGCGACGACATGGTGGCGCTCGGCGAGAAGGATGGTTTGCCCGATCTTGGCCACTATCTGATCGGCCTCGTCGTCAACGAGGAGGCCGATACCCCGGCGCTGGCCGTTGCCGACTATATCCGCGCCGCCTTCGCCCGCATCGAGCGCCGGCCGATGGAAATGCTGCAGGTCGCCTGCTGAAATCGCTAGAGCATTTCCAGTCGAAGCGGCATCGTTTCGGCGTCGGATAATGCGGGAAAAACAAGAATTGCTTTGGGCCGGGCGTAAGCCCGGCCTTCGCACTTTATTCGTAGGAGTAGGACGCGCACATTTCAGCGTCGCTTTTGGGCACATCGTCCGTCGAAAACACGGCGACGGTCGTGGTGTCGGCGTCACCCCATGAGGCGACATAGGTCACAGGCGCGCCGCACAGCCGATTGCCGTTGAGAAGAACCGGGTCTTTCGGCTCGGCAATGCTGTAGACCGAGCCATTCACCCTTTCGCCACCCACCATGAAACTATTGCCGAGAAGTTCGTCGAAGGTGATCTGCTCGCCGTTTTCGAAGGTGATGCCGAAATCGTCGAACTCGATGTCGCCGGTGATCGACATCGCCGTGTTGCTGATCGCGGCATAGGTGTCGGCGAGGGCGGGGGAAGTGATGGCTAGGGAGAGAGCGAGGGCAAGCAGGCGGGCTTTCGTCATGGAAAAGTCTTTCGTTGTTTTCTGCGCTTCAATATCTGCGGCAGCTCATGGTCCGGTTGCTTTCGGACGAGGAAAAATCCAGCGTGTCCGGCGTGATCTCCGAAAGGGTGATGTAGACCTCGTCCGACAGGAACAAACTATAGGAGCCGTCCGACCCTTCCTGGACTTCCTGGATGTCGTAGCTGTCGTCCCCGATGCTGTAAACCGTCGAGGTGAAGACGAAGGGCGCGCCGTCGCATTCCCATTCGCCGGTGAAGGGATAGTCCTCCTGAGCCCTGACGCCACCGCTGGCGACAAGGAGAAAGAGGCCGGCTGCGGCAAGGCGGGCAAGGGACATGGGGCAGGCTTTCGTGCGCTGGAGGGATGGCGAGGGACATCATGTCAACGCGTGAGCGCCTCGCCTTATTCGCCTACCATGCCGGTAAACTGCCGAAAACAAAACGGAATTCGCTGGGTTGGTTTATGGGTATGGTAACCGCGACCGGGGCCGCGGCTCCGATCCGCGCTACTCGCGGCTGCGGCGCCTGCGACGCCCGCCGCCTTCTCCGCCACCATCGTCAGACGGCCCCTTGCGCGCTGGCAAGGTCACGACCTTTGCCAGTTCTGGGAAGGCGTCCACCTTGT
The DNA here is from genome assembly GCF_052438155.1 of Shinella sp. Lineage (NCBI taxonomy): Bacteria > Pseudomonadati > Pseudomonadota > Alphaproteobacteria > Hyphomicrobiales > Rhizobiaceae > Shinella > Shinella sp. The sequence goes on from NZ_JBQVPI010000001.1 coordinate 719,195, forward strand.
TCGGCAATGCCATGGCATTGACGAAGAGCTGCTGGAAATTCGGCTCCAGCGCAGTCTCGATCTTTTCGATGTGATTAACCGCGGTTTCGATCTCGCGACGGTGATCGCGGTTGAGCAGCGCCATCAGCGCACCCGTGCCGGCGGCATTGCCGACAGCCTTCACCTCATTGAGATCGCAATCCGGGATGAGTCCGAGCACCATGGCGTATTTCGGATCGATGAACGAGCCGAAGGCGCCGGCGAAGCGGATCGTATCAACATGATCGACGCCCTGCTTTTCCATGAGCAGCTTGATGCCGGCATAGAGTGCGGATTTGGCGAGCTGGATGGCGCGGATGTCGTTCTGCGTCACGGTGATGCGCTGCTCGCCGTCGTGCAGCAGGTAGGAGAAGGTGCGGCCGTTCTGCAGGATGCGCGGGCTCTTCTCCGCCATCGCCCCATCGACCACGCCGTCCTCGGATATAATGCCGGAAAGGTACATTTCCGCGACGACCTCGATGATCGCCGAGCCGCAGATGCCGGTGACGCCGAAACTCGCCGCAGCTTCTGCAAAGCCCTCTTCGTCCGACCATTTTTCCACGCCGATGATGCGGAACTTAGGTTCAAGCGTCTCCGGATCAATGCGCACGCGCTCGATAGCACCGGGAGCGGCGCGCTGGCCGGAGGAGATCTCCGCACCCTCGAAGGCCGGACCGGTGGGTGAGGAGGCGGCGACGACGCGTTGGCGGTTGCCGAGCACGATTTCCGCATTGGTGCCGACATCGACGAGCAGCATCATGCGATCCTGCCGGTAGGGGCCTTCGGCGAGTGTTGCACCCGCCGCATCCGCGCCGACATGGCCGGCAATGCAGGGCAGCGTGTAGAGCCGCGCGCCGCGATTGACGTCGATCTCCAGCTCATGCGCCCAGTATTGCAGCGCACCGGAGACGGCGAGCGCGAAGGGCGCCTGGCCGAGTTCCGTCGGGTCGATGCCGAGGAACAGATGATGCATGATGGGGTTGGCGACAAACACCATGTCGAGAATGTCGTGCCGATCGACTTCGCCTTCGGCACAGACCTTGCCGATCAGGCCGTTGACGGCCTCGCGCACGGCTTTGGTCATGGCCTCGCGGCCATCCGGGTTCATCATGACGTAGGAGACGCGGCTCATCAGGTCTTCGCCGAAGCGGATCTGCGGGTTCGACGTGCCGGAGGAGGCGACGATACGGCCGGAGAGCAGCGAGACGAGATGCATGGCGATCGTCGTCGAGCCGATGTCGCAGGCGACGCCATAGGCCTCATTCTTCAGGCCCGGCCACAGGCCGACGATGAAGGGACGCGAACTATCCATGTCGCGGTGGATGGCAGCGGTGACGCCCCAGTTGCCCTTGCGGAGAACCGACTGCACCTGCGGGATGAGGTGCGGCGCGATCAGCAGGTTCTTCCAGCCCCAGTCCTTTTCGAGCATGACCTTCAGGCGATCGAGATCGCCGAGCGGCTTGTGCATGTCGGGCTCGTCTACCTCGACATAGCAGAGCTGGATCGCGGCGTTGCGCTCGATGACGCGGTCCGTCGCGGCCTTGCGCACGACCTGCGCGTTGATGACCGTATCCTGCGGCACATCCACGACGAGGTCGCCGAGGATGAGGGCGGAACAGGAGAGGCGGCGACCGTCAGGAAGGCCGCGGATTTTTTCGTAGCGCTCTTCCTTCGGACCCTTTTCCGATATGTGGTCTAGCGAGGAGACGATCTTGTGCTTGGCGAAATTGCCTTCCTGCACCTCGATCTGACAGCGCCCGCAAGTGGCGCGCCCGCCGCAGACGCTCTCGACATAGACGCCGAGTTTGCGCGCAGCCTCGAGAATGGGGGTGCCTAGCGGGAAGCGACCGCGCTTGCCCGAGGGCATGAAGAGGACCAGCGGTTCTTTTGCCGAAGCTTCGGTCATGTTGGTCTCGTTCTCACCTTCGTAGCGCATCGATCGTACTTTCCTGTGGGGCGTAAACCGCCCGTCAGCCCTTCTTGGCGGCGAGCCGCCGCACGTTCCGGCGCACGCGCTTGCCATAGGGTTTGATTGCGGCTTCTGACACGGCACGGGCCGTGGCGGAAGGCGATGCCGCCGTCATCACGGCCTTCGCGACAGCAAAATTGGCTGCCACGACACTCTCCGTCGCGGCAGCCATCTTTTCGGTGACCATTTTGGTCATCTCGGCGGTGTTTTGGGTCGAGCCGGTCAGCGCCGCCATCTGCATCTCATGGCAACGCATGGCGATGACAAGCGGCGCCTCCAGCCAGAGGCTGAAGGCATCGCGACGAAACTGCCGCCCGCCCGCCATCTTATTCTGGTGCCGCGCTGCTGCCCGTGCGCCCTGCACGGCCGCCGCGACGACCACCACCTGCTGCACCCGTGGACGGCGCCGCAACCGCAACATGGCCGCCTTCGGCCGGCTTGTGGTCGCGGTAGGTCATGATCCAGTTCGAGCAATTCGCGTCCGTGCCGTTCAAAACGTTAGCGGCGCGCACGGCTTCCATTTCCTGCGGGCGGCAGGGGTTCATGATGGCGGACGTCATGCCGGCGCCGATGACCATCGGGATGAAGCCGGCATTGATGCCATGGCGGTGCGGCAGGCCGAAGGAGATGTTGGAAAGGCCGCAGGTCGTGTTGACCTTCAGTTCGTTGCGCAGGCGATAGAGCAGGGCAAAGACCTGGCGGCCGGCATCTCCAAGCGCGCCGATCGGCATGACGAGTGGGTCGACGATGATGTCGTGCGGCTTGATGCCGTAATCCATCGCGCGCTCGACGATCTTCTTGGCGACGGCGAAGCGCACGTCTGGATCCATCGAGATGCCGGTCTCGTCGTTGGAGATCGCAACGACCGGAACATCGTATTTCTTGCAGAGCGGCAGGATGGCTTCGAGCTTTTCTTCCTCGCCGGTCACCGAGTTGACCAGCGGCCGGCCCTTGGCGACCTTCAGCGCAGCCTCGATGGCGGCGGTGACGGAGCTGTCGATCGACAGCGGTACATCAACGAGACCCTGCACGATTTCCATCGTCTTGACGAGCAGGCCCGGCTCGGTTTCGTTCGGGTTGACCGATGTAACGCCTGCGTTGACATCGAGCATGGTGGCGCCGGCGGCGACCTGTTCCAGCGCGTCCTTGATGACCGTATCGAAATTGCCCTCGATCATCTCGGCGGCCAGCTTCTTGCGGCCGGTCGGGTTGATGCGTTCGCCGATGACGCAGAAGGGCTGGTCGAAACCGATGATGATTTCGCGGGTGGCCGAGGCGACGATGGTGCGTGTCATTTAGGGTCCTCTAGGGCGGGGCGCTGGATCAGGTCTAGCGCGCGATTTCCGGTGTTACAAGCGGCGTGCCGGCTTGCAGCCGGCGCGCTATCAATGGGGTTGATGGGCGGCTTTTTCCGCCATCTGCTGCTGGTTCTGTTCGACGCCTTCGCGGGTTCTCTCGATGCGCTCGGCCACAAGCTGGTCGACAGGATTGGCCTCGCGCTTCCAGGGCTGACGGCCCTTCAGCACGCCGGAATCATGCACGATCTCCGCGACATATTCTTCCTGCCGGTAGGCCATGACATGCACGCCGGAAACGCCCTCGATCTCCTTCACCTCATTGATGATGTCGATGCAGAGCTGTTTGCCTTCCTTCTTCTGGTCCTGCGCGCCTTCGAGACGCGCAACGATGGAATCGGGGATATGGATGCCCGGCACGTTGGAGCGGATCCACTTGGCCGTCTTGGCGGAGGCCATCGGGCCGACGCCGACAAGGATAAAGCACTTTTCATGCAGGCCGAGGTCGCGCACCTTCTTCATGTATTCGCGGAACATCGGCACGTCGAAGCAATACTGGCTCTGCACGAACTGTGCGCCGGCCTCGATCTTCTTGCCAAGGCGGTAGGGGCGGAAATCGTAGGGCGGAGCGAAGGGGTTGATCGCGGCACCAAGGAAAACCTTCGGCGGCGTCGTCAGTTTGCGGCCCGACAGGAATTTTCCGTTGTCGCGCATGATGCGCACGGTCTCGAGCAGCGACATGCAGTCGAGGTCGAAGACGGGTTTTGCGCCCGGCTGGTCGCCGGCCTGCACGCCGTCGCCGGTCAGGCACATCATGTTCGTGACGCCCATGGCGGCACCACCGAGAACATCGCCCTGGATGGCGATGCGGTTCTTGTCGCGGCAGGCGATCTGCATGATCGGCGCATAGCCCATGCGGGTCAGCAGCGCGCAGATGCCGACGGAGGACATGTGGCAGTTGGCGCCTGATGCATCGACCGCGTTGATGCCGTCCACCCAGCCGTCGAAGATCGCGGCGCGCTCGTAGACGTCTTCGGGATTGGCGCTGTCCGGCGGGTTGAGCTCGGTCGTCACCGCGAATTCGCCACGGCGCAGCACGCGTTCAAGCCGGCCGAGCGAGGAATGGCCGGGCAGGGGATCGAGCGGCAGGTGGGGCCCAAGCGGGTTTTCGTCGATATGCGCCATGGATCAGGCGTCCTTTCCAGCTGCGGCTTCACGGGCCGCGGCGGCTTCGGCCGTCACGCGCAGCCAGGAAGACGTTTCGCGCAGCGACTGGTTCACCGGCTTCTGCACGTTCATGATGGCATTCCCCTCGGCCATGTTCTGCGAGCCCTTCCAGGCCTGGACCCAGACGCAGGGCATATCCGGCTCCACTTCGCAATTGCCATTGGCGCGAACACCGCCGCAGGGGCCGTTGCGAAGCTGCTTGGGACAGTTCATCGGGCAGGACATGCCCGTGGACGACAGTGCGCACTGTCCGCACATGCGACAGTCGAAGAGGAAACCCTTCACATGCTTCTCGACGAAGGTGATCGGACGCTCAACGCGCTGGTAGCCGAAGAGTTTCCAGACCGGGTGCAGCAGCAGGAAAACGTCGGCGAAGCGATGGTAGAACCATTCCAGGAAGCGGGAATTGCGCACAGCCCAGAGCCGGACCGTGTATTTGCGGCGCGCGCGGCGGCTCGGCGACACGCCAGCCGGCGTGAAGGCGCCGGTGGCGGCCTTCGTGGCAGGCGCGGCATTGCCGGGTTTCGGATCAGCCATTCTCGCGGCCTCCGGATTTGACCAGACTGACGAGGCGCTCGCGGTCATAGGCTTCCTCGAATTCGGCGGCCGCCTTGTCGGCTTCGGCCTCGAGGTCGTCGGAAACGGGCACCGGATCGGCCTTGCGCCATTCGGCGAGGTAATCGTCCGTCTCGGCGGCACCCGTGCGCATGGCGCACATGTCGATCGCCTCGGTGAAGCGCAGCGACAGTTCGCGCTTGGCGGCCGTGCGGCCCTTCTTGATGATGACCTGGGCGGGGATGTCGCGCCAGTAGACGATGATGCGGTCTGCCATGTCAAAATTCTCCCAGAGCGTTTCGGCGTTTCTCTCAATCGCGAAAGCGCTCTTCCTCTTATTTTTCGCAAGTCCTGACGGAAAACCGTTTCACACGTTTCCTGGAATTTCTCTAGCACTGACAATGCGGTCTGGCCGCGTCGCGGGCTTCACTCGCCACGACTGCCCCATGCTCAAAAACGACGCGGGATTTCCCTGTCCCCGAGGATTTACCAGATGCCGCGGGTCACGCCGTTCCAGAGCCAGGTCCAGATCGGCGGATGATACCATTGCCGCGACGGCGCGGCTATTTTCAAAGGCTTGAGGTTGCCGGTCACCGCATCGTGCAGCGCGTCGAGAATGATGCTGGTCGAGGCTGCCGTCTGCAGAGCCGGATAGGTGTGCATCGTGTCGCGTTTGGAAGGTTTCATCCGCTGCTGGTAGAGCACGCTGCCGGTGTCCACACCCGCATCGACAAGGTGCACCGTGGCACCGAAATTCGCCTCGTCCGACAAGATGCGCGACCAGTAGCCGCCCTGCAGGCCGCGATATTGTGGGTTGATGCCAGCATGGAAATTGAGCACGGGGCAGGCGATGGCGGCAAGGGTTTCGGCCTTCAGCATGCGGGTGCTGACCAGCAGCAGCGCTGCCGGCCGGATATCGTTGAGAGCCTCCAGAAATTCTGGGCTATTGGCGGAGGGAACGGCCACACGGCGGATTCGTGAATCCATGGCTGTGCTTGCGCCGAATTCTTCAAGGATTTCCGCAGCACGTGCGGTGGTAAAGCGCTTGCCGTATTTTGATACCACCATGGTGGCGAGTTGGCCGAGCGCCCGTATCCAGCCCAGCTTTTTAGCCCGTCGCGTGATGAAGCGTTTTTTGGATTCCGGCTGCTCTTCGATGACGACGAGGTTCTGGAAAACGGCCTTCACGGCATTGACGACGATTTCCGGGTTCGGGCCGGGCTGGATGAGCATCGCCACCGTTTCCGTCCTTGTGTCGCGTTCCGTCATACCCTGCCTCGCCCTGTCTTTTGGCGTGCATCATCGTCGCGAGGGCTTAGGAAGCGGTAACTGCCACGGGGGATTTTGCGGGGCAGGGCTAAGGATTGGTTAGCGGGCGCGCAGCAGTTCGTCCGTCAGGTCGCCATAGCCGGTGAAGCGGTATTCATAGGCAAGCCCGAGATAGTCCGCGGCCTCCTTTGCCTTCCGTTGCAAGGCCTCGTCCTCGATCTGCGAGAGATAGACGACCTTGGTGTAGTTGCCGAAATACATGTCTTTCAGTTGCGGATAACGATCGAGGCCGAGCGGCTCGATGACGAAGGCGCGGAACTGGCGGGCGAGAAAATCGGTGAGGAAGAACGCGGTGACGTCGTCCTCCGTCGCCGCAAAGGCCTCGTTGCCGGCGAAGAAGGAATAACAGTGCGGGCCGGCGATGCGCTCGACGCCGAGCCGTTCGCAGACCTTGTCTAGGAGACCGCCCGTGCCGCAATCGGCATAGCCGACGAAGACGCGGTCAAAACCTTCGGCGCGTGCCTCTTCGATGGCCTTTTCGACGCCGGGCGCGATCTTTTCCGGATGGGCATGCCAGATGGCGGGAAGACAGAGGAGATCGATATGATCGAGCCCGTTGGCATCGCAAATGGCCAAAATCTCGCGCGCGATCGCACCGCACGCGATCACGCGAACTTTTTCCGCGTTCGTGCGTTTCTGCGTCGGACTTCCGAGGTGAAGTTCTGCGTCAACCACATCCATCTAGAGGGACCCCGACCATGACTGGGACAAATCTGACCCGTATCAGCATCGTTCTCGCCGCACTTCTCGCACTCAGCGCCTGCGGTAACACCATTCGCGGCATGGGACGGGATACGGCCAATGCCGTGGATGCGACGCAGGATGCCGGCCGAAGCGTGGAAAGAGCCGCAAACTAAAGGTCGTCAGCGAACGGCGCCGTTTCAAGGGCGGCGCCGTCCGAATTTCAAAGCTTAGCCGGCAAGCATGTTGTGCTTGCGCTTCATGAATTCCTTGGCCGTTTCCACGGCCACGGCCGCGTCGCGGCAGTAGGCGTCGGCACCGACGGCCTTGCCGAACTCCTCATTCAGCGGCGCGCCGCCGACGAGAACGACGTAATCGTCGCGCAGGCCCTTTTCCTTCATCGTGTCGATGACGACCTTCATGTAGGGCATCGTCGTCGTGAGCAGGGCGGACATGCCGATGATGTCCGGCTGTTCGCGCTCGATGGCTTCAAGGTAATTCTCGACCGGGTTGTTGATACCGAGGTCGATGACGTCGAAGCCGGCACCTTCCATCATCATGCCGACGAGGTTCTTGCCGATGTCGTGGATGTCGCCCTTGACGGTGCCGATGACCATCTTGCCCTGCTTCGGCGCGCCGGTGGCAGCGAGCAGTGGACGCAGGATGAACATGCCGGCCTTCATGGCGTTCGCCGAAAGCAGGACCTCCGGCACGAACAGAATGCCGTCGCGGAAGTCGACGCCGACGATGCGCATGCCTTCGACGAGTGCCTGGGTGAGGACGTCGTAGGGGACCCATCCGCGCCCGAGAAGGATATTCGTGCCCTCTTCGATTTCCTCCTTCAGTCCGTCGTAGAGGTCGTCGTGCATCTGCTGCACAAGCTCTTCGTCGGAGAGGTCGGCGAGAATGATTTCGTCGTCAGACATGGCAGTCCTCACATGTTGAAAGCGACGCGCGTGCTTTCGGGGTTCTATCGCTGAATACAGTTAGCGTCATTGCATTGCAAAGCGTTTTCGATTGCGACGCCGTGCTGGGCGAATTGCGACGATGTCGCATTTTCGTCAGTCGGACAGGCGGTCGATTCAGGGGCTACCAACCCGGGACGCACACAGGCTTATGCCGCACTAGCAATTGTAATAACCGCTTTTTAAGGCTTCATGAATACTTGATGGGATGACACCGAGGGATCATCCTATGCGCTCCATCCTGAAACGCCTGTTCGTTCTTGCCACACTCCTCGTGAGCGCGACGTTCGCCCACGCGGACGATGTCCTGTTTACCGTTCGAAGCGCCAAAGGCGACTTTCAGGTGACCGAGGCGGTGGTCGAGAAACTTGGCACCGTCACCTACAAGGCGCTGGCGCCTGGCATGGACGATGCGTTGCATGAGGTGCGCGGGCCGCTGATGCGGGACGTCCTGAAGGCGGCGGGCGTTGAGGGAACGACCGCGGCCGCCGTGGCGCTCGACAAATATGAAGTCGAAATCCCGATGGCCGATTTCGCCACGCTCGACGTGATCGCCGCGATCGAGATCGATGGGGAGCGGCTCACCGTGCGCAGCAAAGGCCCCGCCTGGATCATCTATCCGACCGGCGAGCATACCGAGCTCCAGAAGGATCCGGTCTACGAGGCACGCAGCATCTGGCAGCTCAAGGATCTTGTCGTAAAATGAAAATTCCGCGGCTCAACACATCGAGCCTTCTCTGGATCCGCTTTCCGGCCATGCTTGGCCTCCTCGCCGTGATGCTCGTCGTTGGGCAGGACGGCGTGAAGAAGGTCGCGGACGGGATCAATCTCCGGCTTTTCAACTCGGCGCGCTTTGAAGAGGCGACGCGGTCGGAGATGGAGTTCAACGACCTCGTCAACAAGGCCTACCGCCTCGCCCAGGGCGATAGTACCGTCAGCCGTGAGGACGTGCGGTTCGCACTCGACATCTTCTGGTCGCGGATGGATACGCTGCGAACCGCGAGCTACACGGATGCGCTGGCCAGTGGTGAGGTGGTCGAGACCTCGGTGGTGTCGCGCATTTTCGCCAGCCTTCCCAGGCTGGAGGCGGCGGTTCTTGCCTTGAAAGCCGGCGATCCGGCGAGCTTCAAGCAGGTCGGCGACTTCGCCATGGAGTTTCAGGCACCGCTTCTGGAATACAGCGACCGTTCGTATACCGCGCGGCGCAACCAGCTTCGGGAACTGGTGGAAAAGGAAAGGCAAAGCCTGGACGACCTGCGGTCGATACAGATCGAGTTTGTCGGCCTTTCCTGTCTCGTCCTGATCTACGTTCTGGTGGAACTCTCGCTGTCCCGGCGTTTCAATCGCCGCCTGAAGGTGGCCCTTGAAGACAAGCGGCGCCTGCTGGCGTCCGATCACCTGACCGGCATCGCAAACCGCCGTCGTTTCGAGGCTGCGCTTGCCGAGCAATCCATGACGGAAAGCTTTGCCGTCGTGCTCGTCGATCTCGACGGCTTCAAGGGCGTCAATGATACGCTCGGCCATGCGGCTGGCGACCATGTGCTGAAGGCGGTCGCAGAGATACTTGATAGCTTGCGCCTGGAGGCGGATATCGTATCTCGCCTCGGCGGCGACGAGTTCGCCATTCTGCTCGACGGATCGCGGGAGCGGGCACGGGACTATGCGGAGGCAGCCGTGGCGCGCATCTCCGCCGGCTGTTTCTTCGACGGCAAACCCGTGCGTATTTCCGCCAGTCTCGGCATTGCCCATATCGATGATGCGCGTATCGGCGCCACGCCCCAGCAGATGATGAAGGACGCGGATGCCGCGCTCTATGTCGCCAAGGCGGCGGGTCGCAATTGCATCCGTTTTACCACGCCCGACATCATGGCGATGAGCCACCGCAAGCAGGCCCTTCAGGCGGATATCCGGTCCGCCATCGAGACGGGGCAAATCGATGTCGCATTCCAGCCGATCGTTTCGCTGGCCGATGGACGCCCCACGAGCCTCGAAGCGCTCGTTCGGTGGGAGCATCCGGATCTCGGCCTGATCGATCCCCAGGACGTCGTCGCCGCAGCGGAGCAGGCGGGCGAAATCCTGCCGCTGACATTGTTCGTCCTCGAGCGCGCCTGCAATATCCGCAGCACGCTCGCCGCCTGTGGCCGCAATCTGCAGGTTGCCGTCAACATTTCACCGCGCCTGCTCAATCTCGAACGGTTTTCTGACGCGGTGATCGAGGTCATGCGCCGGCAGGCCGTTGCCAGGGGTGGCCTGCTCCTGGAACTGACCGAAGATGCGATGATGGACGAAAGCGAGACGGTTCTGCGCAACATCGAACATTTGCGAGACAGCGGTACCGATTTTGCCGTGGACGATTTCGGCCGTGGCTACTCCAATCTCGGGCGCTTGGCTGGCCTGGAGTTCCGGCGCGTCAAACTCGACAAATCGTTGATCGACAACATTACGAGCTCGGCGCGTAGCGTCGACATCGTTCGCGGCATCGGCCGCATGGCCACGGATCTCGGCATGGACGTGGTTGCGGAGGGGGTGGAAACGGCAGAGCAGTTTACCGCTCTTCGCAGTCTCGGCATTCCGTTCGCGCAGGGTTATCATTTTGCCCGACCGATGAAGCCGCTCGTGCTGCTGCCGTTCTTGCTTGGCAAGCCGGTGCCGGCCGAGCAGCGCACATTGCGGGTCGCCGGCTGAACGCCACCGCCTATTCAGGACTGTTTTTGAACGTGCAGGCCTTTGGCCATTCCGCACCGAGCTGCTTTTCGTTATCAGGGACGCCCGTGGCGCTTTTAGGAATGTCCCTTTTGCGGCATTGTTTAGGATCGAAGCGGTTACAGGGCTGCCAGGGTGGCGCGCTTGAGAGGAAATGACATGGACGACACATCTGAACTGGCGGCCGGGCAGGCAGAAGGCGGCGGTCGCCGCTCGCGCGGCGAGGGTCGTGGTGCTGCTGCACGGCGTGCGTCGCGCACGGGCGGCGGTCCAGGCCCGTCGCTGCCTTACATCACCCGCAAGATCAAGGAATACGAGGTCCTCGACGAGGAAGGCCTGGCGCTGATCGAGGCGAATGCCGACCTTATTCTTGAAGAGATCGGTATCGAATTCCGCGAAGACCCGGAAGCGCTTCAGCTCTGGAAGGAAGCCGGCGCCGACGTGCGCGGCGAGCGCGTGCACTTCCCGAAGGGCCTCTGCCGCGAACTCCTGAAGACCGCGCCGTCCAGCTTTACCTGGCATGCGCGCAATCCCGAGCGTAGCGTGCAGATCGGCGGCAAGGCCACCGTCTTCGCGCCGGTCTACGGCCCTCCGTTCGTACGCGACCTCGAAGGCAACCGCCGCTATGCGACGATCGAGGATTTCCGCAATTTCGTGAAGCTCGCCTACATGGCGCCGTCGATGCATTCGTCCGGCGGCACTGTCTGCGAGCCGGTCGACGTTCCGGTGAACAAGCGTCACCTCGACATGGTCTACAGCCATATCAAATATTCCGACAAGCCGTTCATGGGCTCGGTCACGGCACCTGAGCGCGCCGAAGACACGATCGCCATGGCAAAGCTTGTTTTCGGCGATGAATTCGTCGAAAACAATTGCGTGACGCTGAACCTCATCAATGCCAACTCGCCGATGGTTTTCGACGAGACCATGGTGGGCGCGCTGAAGGTCTATGCCCGTCATAACCAGGCCTGTGTCGTCTCGCCGTTCATCCTGTCCGGTGCCATGAGCCCGGTCACTGTCGCCGGCACGCTGACGCAGATCCTCGCCGAGGTTTTGGCCGGTGCCGCCTTTACCCAGCTCATCCGCAAGGGTGCGCCGGTATTGTTCGGCACATTCGCGGCATCGATCTCGATGCAGTCGGGCGCGCCGACCTTCGGTTCGCCGGAGCCGTCGCTGGTCTCCTATGGCGCGGCGCAGCTTGCCCGCCGTCTCGGCATTCCGTTCCGCACTGGCGGCTCGCTCTGCGGCTCCAAGGTTCCGGATGCGCAGGCCGCCCACGAATCGGCCAACACGATCAACATGACGCTGCTGGCCGGCACGAATTTCGTGCTGCATGCCGCCGGCTGGCTCGAAGGCGGTCTCGTTTCGTCCTACGAAAAGTTCATGATCGACCAGGATCAGCTCGGCATGATGCAGAAGCTGGCCGAGGGCGTGGACCTTTCCGAAAACGCGCAGGCACTCGACGCCATTCGCGAAGTCGGCCCGGGCAGCCACTATCTCGGCTGTGCCCACACCCAGGCCAACTTCCAGACCGCCTTCTACCGCTCGCCACTCGCCGACAACAACTCGTTCGAGCAGTGGGAAATCGAAGGCCAGAAGCGCATCGAGGACCGCGCCAACGCGCTCTGCCGTTCGTGGCTGGAAAGCTACGAGGCGCCTTATCTCGATCCGGCAATCGACGACGCGCTGCTCGCCTATGTGGCGAGCCGCAAGGACTCGATGCCCGACGCCTTCACCTGAAAGGGTCCCGATCGCGCCAGGGAGCAAGGCGGAGCAACGCGGGTTGCCGACATGATCCAGAAGGACGTCTGGCGCCCGCACTATGAACTCAAGGGAGATGTGCCCAAGTGACACGTCGCCCCGATCTCGACACCATCCGTGCGGCTCTCGAGCCGCACGGTCTTTTTTTGCGCGGCACCGTCAATTTCTCCGAAAGTGAGCCCGCGCCAAAGCTTGCGGATGGCAGCCGTGCCGCAAGTATTGTGCTCATCGGCAATATCGGCAGTTCCCTCTGGCCCGCCTTTTCGCGCTGGCGGGGAGAGAGACCGGATCACGGCGGCCGCGACTCGCTCGACACATGGTCGACGGAGGTTATCCGGACCATCGCCGCATCGGCAGAGGCCACGGCCTGGTTCCCGTCCGATCCGCCCTGGCAACCCTTCCAGCAATGGGCCATGCGTGCGGAAGGCCTGAAAGCCTCGCCGCTTGGCATCCTCATTCATCCGGTCTACGGCCTCTGGCATGGCTATCGTGGTGCGCTCGGTTTTGCAGAACCGGTCGAGGATGTTCCGGCAGTCGCAGCACCGCATCCCTGTGACCACTGTCCGGACAAGCCATGCCTCACCACCTGTCCCGCTGGCGCGGTGCGTCCGGCCATTTTTGATGTATCCGCCTGTCGCGGACATTTGCGCTCGCCGGAAGGACAGGGGGGCTGCATGGGCTCCGGCTGCCTCGCCCGGGCCGCCTGTCCGGTCGGCGCTGCCTATCGCTACAATGACAGCCAGCTTCGTTTCCACATGGCGGCGCTTTCGCTTTGATCCTTCGTTGAGCGCCGTCGCTAAATTCGCCGCATTGGCAGTCAAGCCAAGGGACATGCGTTTTCTTCTGTTTTTCGCAATTCTGTTTGTCCCTTTAGCCTTGCGGAGCGCTGCCATGGCCGAACCGCCGAAATGTGCCGCGATCGAACACCTTTCCGGCCGCTACACTGTCTGCATTTTCGATCCAGCCACAGAGACGATCCGCCTTTACGGTGCGGCGACGTTGGGTGTGGGTGGCGCGAGCTATGACCAGCTCAACACGCATCTCCTGCGCAACCGGCAGCATATGAGCTTTGCCATGAACGCTGGCATGTATCATGCGGACTACGGGCCGGTTGGGCTGCTGGTGGAGCATGGCCGGGAAACGGGCGCGCTTAACAAGGGCGATGCGTTCGGCAACTTCTTCCTGAAACCGAACGGCGTGTTCTGGGTGGGTGACGGAAAAGCCGGCGTGATGGAGACGGAGGCTTTCGCGACAGCGGGGCTTTCGCCGCGCGAGGCGACGCAATCCGGGCCGATGCTGGTTATCGACGGCGAGATCCATCCGAGATTCCTGGCCGACGGCACGAGCCTGCAGATCCGCAACGGCGTCGGCATCCTGCCGGATGGCCGCGTCGCCTTTGTCATTTCGAACGATCCGGTGCGGTTCCACGATTTTGCGACGCTCTTCCGCGACCGGCTGCAATGCAAAAATGCACTGTTTCTCGATGGCAGCATTTCCAGCCTCTACTCCCCGGAAATCCGGCGTCATGACCGCGATGCGGTGATGGGCACGATCATCGCCGTCGTAAAAAATCTGCCCGGCTGAGAAAAAATCGGCGCCGCCACCCAAGGATTGCCGCCTGACGGACGTCGTAGAGGTTAGTGCACTGCAATCGGGATGGACCCGTGGAAACAGAACTCGTCGAAAAGGCGGCATTGGGAGATCGGCAGGCCTTCGCCGCGCTGATCGAAAGCCGCTATGATTTCATCCATGCCGTCGCCTGGCGATGGTGCGGCGACCGGCAGGATGCCGAGGATGTGGCGCAGGAGGTATGCATACGCCTCGCCAGTGCCATCCGCGGTTTCAAGGGTGCCAGTCGCTTCGGCACCTGGCTCTATACCGTCACGCTAAACGCCGCGCGCGACCAGATGCGCAAACGCCGCCGGGCCGAATGGCGCGATGCGGCTTATCTGCGCGAACAGGCGGTGCTGGACGGTGGCCCCGGCGAGGATGGCAGCGAGGAACTGTGGCAGGCCGTGCGACAGCTTCCCGACAAGCAGCGTGACGCCGTGCTGCTCATCTACGGCGAAGGCTTGAACCACGCCGCTGCGGCAGAAGTGCTGGGCTGCGCCGAAACGACGATTTCCTGGCATGTGCACGAGGCCCGCAAGCGCCTGAAGGTGCTTTTGCGCGATGCCGCCGCGTGACGGAAGGATAGACGATGACCGATCTCGACCTCGACAAACTCGCTCGCCGCACCCCGCCTGCCGCCGATTCCTCCGCGCGTGCCCAGGCGCTGGCCGCCGCCATGCAGGCTTTTGACGACGCGGAAAAAAATGCGACCGCCCCCCAAGGATCGACCGACGGCGGGCGTCGAAGCTCCATGTTCAACTGGATATGGAGCCCCATCATGAACCGCAAACTTCTCGCCGGCTCGGCCCTTGCCACGCTTCTCGTCGTGCCCGTCGCCGGCCTCGTGACCTATGAACTGGTGCGCAACGGCACCGTGCCGCTGACCGCCGAGACAGAGATTGCGGCGAAGCCGGTCGATCAGGATCTGCGTGGCCGTGTTCAAAAGCTTGAGGATACCGAATTCGACGCCAAGGAAGTCGCCACCGCCTTGGCCAACGGACAGGGTGGAGCGGCGAAGAGATCGGCCGATGCGGCGGTAGTTGCCACCGATAGCAGGAAGAATGCAGGTGCGGCTGAACCTGCACCGCTTGCAGAAACTCAGGACGAGGAAGCGGCTGTCATGTCGGAATCGCTTGCCGTCGGCGGCGCTGCCAATATGGACATGCTGAACCGATCGATCGTGCAGCCCTCCGCCGTGGCGGATGCAATTGCGATGCCTACACCGGAGGAGGACCGCGAACGTTTCGCCTCCGCCGATCCAAACCCGGTGAAGAATGTCGCGACCGACCCGGTCTCGACCTTCTCCGCCGATGTCGACACGGCGTCCTACTCTTATGTGCGCGGTTCGCTGCTCGGCGGTAGCCTGCCGGATGCCGAAGCCGTGCGTGTCGAGGAACTGGTCAACTACTTCCCCTATTACTGGAAGGGTCCGGAGACGGCTGAGAAGCCGTTCAATGCCACCGTCACCGTCATGCCGACGCCTTGGAACAATGATACGGAATTGCTCCATATCGGCATCAAGGGTTTCGAGACGGTGGCGACGGAGCAGCCATCGGCCAACCTCGTCTTCCTCATCGATGTCTCCGGCTCGATGGACGAGCCGGCCAAGCTGCCGCTGCTGAAAAGTGCCTTCCGCCTGCTGGTCGGCAAGCTGAAGGATACCGACACGGTGTCGATCGTCACCTATGCCGGCAATGCTGGCGTGGTGCTGGAACCGACGGAAGCGAAGGATCGGACCAAAATCCTTGCGGCCATCGACAATCTCCAGCCGGGCGGCTCGACGGCCGGCGCGGAAGGCATCGAGGCGGCGTATGCTTTGGCGCAGAAGGCCTTCAAGAAGGATGGCGTCAACCGCGTCATGCTGGCGACGGATGGCGATTTCAACGTCGGTCCGGCGAGCGACGAGGATCTGAAGCGCGTCATCGAGGAGCGGCGCAAGAGCGGCATCTTCCTTTCCGTGCTCGGCTTCGGCCGCGGCAACTACAATGACGGCATGATGCAGACGCTGGCGCAGAACGGCAACGGCACCGCCGCCTATATCGATACGCTGGCCGAAGCGCAGAAGACGCTGGTGGAGGAGGCGGGATCCTCGCTTTTTCCGATCGCCAAGGACGTCAAGTTCCAGATCGAGTTCAATCCGGATCGTATCGCCGAATACCGCCTGGTCGGCTACGAAACCCGCGTGCTCAACCGCGAGGATTTCAACAATGACAAGGTGGATGCCGGCGACATCGGCTCCGGCCACCGTGTCACCGCCATCTACGAGGTGACGCCGAAGGGCAGCCCGGCCGTGCTGAACGATCCCCTGCGTTACGGCAAGGAGCAGGCGGCGGCAACTCCCGCCACAGGCAGTTCCGAACTCGCCTTCCTGAAGATGCGCTGGAAGAAGCCGAATAGCGACACGAGCGAACTTGTCACCCTGCCGGTGACGGACGCCAATGCGGTCGCCGATGTGAATGCAGCCTCGGCGGACGTCCGTTTCTCCGTCGCGGTCGCCGCCTTCGGGCAGAAGCTAAAGGGTGTTTCCGCCCTTCAGGACTATGCCTACGGCTCGATCCTGGGCCTCGCGGAAGCTGCCAGGGGCAACGATCCTTTCGGCTACCGGGCGGAGTTCATCAAGCTCGTCCAGCTTGCCGGCGGTCTTTCCGGTGAGAAGGCGGAGTAAAGCACGCGGCCTCTCATCCGGCCTGCCGGTCCCTTTCTCCCCGCCTGCGGGGAGAAGGAAACAAGCCGAGATGTCTTCCGTGCTTGAGTGGCTTCTGGTTTGAGGAGGCCGGCGTAGCATCCCCTTCACCCCGGTTGCGGGGAGACGGGGACGGCAGCCGGAAGAGAGGCGCCGTCCAGCGCCTCTCCTTCGTTTGTGGCAGCGGCGTGCAGCGGGGCTCGCCGTCTTCGGGTAGCGCCAGCCCGGCATCGCGCAGCAAGCGTCCATCCTTGCGCGCGACGAGCAGCCGCAAAGCCTGCCGTTCCGCCCGCGCCTGACGGTAGCGTTCCACCATTTCCATCAGTTTTCCGAAAATTCCCATGGCCTATGCCTTCCTTTGCTGCGGAAGAGCCAAGCAAAGCCGTAGACATTTCACAAACGAATAGCGATTATGGCAGGCATCAGAAAAAGCGATGGCGCCATGTATCCCCCTCTCGAAAGCGATCTGCTCAGAATTTTCGTCACCGTCTCTGACGCCGGTAATGTCACGCATGCGGCCGACAGGCTCGGGCGCACCCAGTCCGCCGTCAGCATGCAGGTGCGCAAGCTCGAGGAATCGGTCGGCGTGATGCTGTTCGAGCGTGGTCCGCGTGGGGTCGCGCTGACCGTGGAGGGCAGGCGGCTGCTGCCCTATGCCAAGCGCATCGTCGGGCTGGTCGACGAGACGACGGCGGCGATGCGCACCTTGCCGCTGGACGGGCCGGTGCGGGTCGGCATTCCGGAGGAATACAACCAGACGGTCCTGCCGAACGCGCTTGCCGCCTTTGCGGAGACCCATCCGGGCGCCGACGTGACGGTGTTTTGCGGTTACACGGCCCAGCAGATGGAAGCACTGGAGGCGGACGAACTCGACCTTGCCGTCATCTTCGAGTGGGACGGCGGGATTTCCGGTGAGCTTCTGGCAATCGACCCGACCGTCTGGGTGGCCTCCATTGCGCACAACCTGCATCTGGAGCGTCCGGTGCCGGTCGCCTTTTACCGGCGGTCGGTCTGGTGTCGGGAATTCGCTCAACGCTCGCTGGAGCGGCATGCGATCCCGTACCGCGTCGCCTATACCAGTGATACGAGCAGCGGCCTGCGCTCGGCGGTTGCGAGCGGGCTTGCCATTGCGCCGCTGGCCCGCAGCAACATCCCGCCGGGCGCGCGAGAACTCACCCTTGCGGACGGATTTCCAACGGTCGATTCTTCGCGGGTCGTGCTGAAGCGCAGTCCGCGGCGCGGCGGGCCGGCGATCGACGGGATGGCGGACCTCATCCGCAAATCCTTCGGGCCGCTGGCGGCGATGACGGATCAGGCTTTCGGATAGGCGCGTTCGAGGCCGCCGGACCGCGTCAACCCGGCGCGGAAAGCGGCGAAGGCGGCGTGCTGGCTGGAGCGAGCGGTTTCGACAAGCCGCATCTGCAGGCGGGCGGGCGCCGTGTTGCCCAACCATTCGCCGAGCTTTTCCAGTTTCAGCGAATTGAGGAACTGGGCCGCCGCGGCCCGGTTGAGATAGAGGTCGAGACCTTCCAGCAGGTTCTCGTCCTGCTTGGCATTTTCCATCAGCAGGCGGAGATAGGCCTGCTCGGCCTCGCCAAGCGCGGCGAGTTTGTCGGACACGGTGTCCCGGTCCGGAAAGGCTGCAAGATCGGCACTCATAATCGTTCCCCACAGAATCGTCGTGCCTTTGGATAGGGCGCGGGAAATGACCTCGCAAGCCCGCGAGGAATGTTTGGACTGAAAATCCAATATTGACAAAAAGTCTATTATTGGATTGTGTGCCGCCATGTTCGACTCATCAAACGCCGATCTGCTGCTTCGCCAGCATGCCGCGACGGCCGCGGCCATCTCCACCCTGTTCTATCCCCATGCCGAGGTCGTGCTGCACGATCTCGAAACGGGGCTGATTGCCGGCATCTGGAATGCTTTTTCCGGCCGCAAGGCGGGCATGGACTCGCTCGTCGAAAACGCACTGGAGGCGGCGGGGGAGGCAGGCATTTACGGCCCCTATGAAAAGACCGGCGAGGACGGTCGGCGGCTGAAATCGGTGACTGCCGTGCTGAAGGACGACCACGACCAGGCGCTCGGCCTGCTCTGCATCAACATGGATGTCTCGCATTTCGAGGCGGCGGCCAGGCTGCTCGCCGCCTTCACCGGTGTTGCGGCACCACGGCCGCCATCGCTTTTTGCCGGTGACTGGCGGGAGGAAATCAACACTGCGCTGCACGATTGGCTGCGTACCCGTGGCCTGGCGCTGACGGCTCTCAGGAAAGGTGATCGGGTGGCGCTCGTTGCCGCCCTCGACGAACGCGGTCTGTTCCAGACGCGCAACGCCGTCGACCACCTGGCTTCCCTCATCGGCGCCTCGCGCGCCTCGATCTACAATTATCTCGCCGATGCCCGGCGCCAGAACCAGAAGGACAGGCCATCGTGAGCACGCTTCCGGATTTCCGTCTCGAAACCCATTTTTCGCGCTGGGAGTTCAAGGCGCGGCACCACATGACGGCGAGCGATGCCGAGACCATGACCATGTCCGATCTTCTGGCCCTTGCCGGCCCGGAGGATCGCGAAGCCTGGGAGCGCGTCTCGCTCGGTTACACGGAGACCTGGGGCGCGCCGGCGCTGCGCGAAACCATCGCCTCGACCTATGACACGCTCTCCGGCGCCGATATCCTGACCTTTGCCGGCGCGGAGGAGGGGCTGTATTGCGCTATGCTGGCTTTGCTTGCGCCGGGCGATCATGCCATCGTCACCGTGCCGAACTATCAGTCGATGGAAACCATGCCGGTCACCATCACCGGCAATGTCACGGGGATCGCGCTTCGCCCGGAGAATCGCTGGCAACTCGATCTCGATGATGTGCGAGCAGCCCTTCGGCCGGAAACCAAGCTCATCGCCGTCAATTTCCCGAACAACCCGACCGGTGCTATCGCCGATAAGGAGACCTTCCGCGGCCTCGTCGATCTCTGCGCCGAACGCGGCATCCATCTGTTCTCCGACGAAGTCTATCGCGGGCTGGAGATCGACGGCGCCAAACGCCTGCCGCAGGCGGCCGACCTGTTTGACAGAGGCATCTCCCTCAACGTGATGTCCAAGGCCTACGGCCTGCCGGGCCTGCGCATCGGCTGGATCGCCAGCCGCGACCACGCGCTGCTCGAACGCATGGAGAAGATGAAGCACTATCTCTCCATCTGCAACGCACGCCCTTCGGAGGTGCTGGCAGGCATCGCGTTCAAGGCGCGCGAGACAATTTTTGTCCGCAATCGTGCACTTTGCGCGGAGAACCTGGCAAAGTTGGGTGCATTCTTCGCCGCCTATCCGCTTCTCTATGAATGGGTCGAGCCGGACGGCGGCTGCGTCGCTTTCCCACGTTATCTGGGCAGGGACGGCGTGGAAGAACATTGCCGCCGGCTGGTGGAGGAGAGGGGCGTTCTCCTGCTGCCCTCCAGCCTTTACGTTTCAGATCTGCTACCGGTACCGAAAGATCGGTTCCGCGTGGGTTTCGGCCGCCGTAACATCGATGCCGGGCTCGCGGCATGGCGAGGCTATCTCTCCTGAACGGCTCTCGACGATCCTGACGAGATGCCGCAAAGTGGGCTGCACCGGTTGCTATCTGGTGCGGAGGGGGAGCGATGACGACGCCTGCGATACCGGTCCTGGTGGCCGAGGCGTTTGCGCGTTATCCGGAGCCTGTCCGAGCGCGGCTGTTCGTCATCCGCGCCATGATCTTTGCGGTTGCGGTGGAGACGGACGGTGTCGGCCCGCTCACCGAGACGCTTAAGTGGGGCGAGCCTGCCTATCTCACCGAGCAAAGCCGGTCGGGCACGACTATCCGGCTCGGCATGTCGCGGCTGGCACCAAATTGCGGCGCGGTGTTCTTCAACTGCCAGACCACGCTCGTCGCGACCTTTCGCGAACATTTTGACGGCGCGTTCGATTTCGAGGGCAGCCGGGCGATCCTGATCCCGACCGATGCCCCGCTGGCGGAAGAGCCGTTGGCTTTCTGCCTGCATGCGGCACTGACCTATCACCGGCGGAAAAACCCGCCTTACGGCATATGAAAAGGGCGCCCATCGGGCGCCCTGAACAGTCGATATGTGTTGGTGGGCAATCAGCCGCGGCGGCGGCTGCTGCGTTCGCGGGTCGGCTGGGCAGCGCTTTCGTCGGCGGTCTTGTTGCGCAGCGGGCCGATCTTTTCGATGATTTCGGCAAGGGCCGGGCGTTCGCGCGGCTCGTGTGCATCGAGTGCCACGCGCATGGCGGCAAGGTGCTCGCAGGACGTGCCGCAGCAGCCGCCGATGATGCGGGCGCCGGCATCGCGGGCAAGGCGGGCATATTCGGCCATCAGCGGCGGCGTGCCGGAATAGTAGATTTCCGAGCCGCGAAATTCCGGAATGCCGCAATTGCCCTTGACGACGACGGTGGCGGACGGGTCGGCGCCGGTGATGTCGAGCAGCGAGGAGAGAATGTCGGACGCGCCGACGCCGCAGTTTGCGCCCACCGCGAGCGGGCCGGCGCCGATATCGCCGGCGACAGCGTGCATGTCCCGCGGATGCAGGCCCATCATGGTCTTGCCGGCCGTATCGAACGAGCCGGTATAGACGAAGGGCATGCCGACCTTGGTGGCGGCTTCCGCAGCCGCACGGATTTCCTCCGGCGACGACATGGTTTCGATCCAGGCGACGTCCGCGCCGCCGGCCTTGAGGCCCTCGATCTGCTCGGCGAAGGCGGCGACGGCTTCGTCATAGGTCAGTGCGCCGAGCGGGATGAGCAACTCGCCCGTCGGGCCGACGGAGCCGGCGACGATGACCTTGCGTTCGGCCTTGTCGGCGACAGCGCGGGCGATCTCGGCGGCCACCTTGTTCAGCTCGTGAACGCGGTCCTGGGCGTGATGCAGCTTCAGGCGATGACGGGTGCCGCCGAAGGTGTTGGTGAGGATGATGTCCGCGCCGGCATCGACGAAATCCTGGTGCAGCTTGGTGATGTTTTCGGGCTTGGCTTCGTTCCACAATTCCGGCGCTTCGCCTGCCTCCAGGCCCATGGCGAAGAGCGAGGTCCCGGTTGCACCATCGGCAAGCAGGAAGGGCTTTTCGGCAAGAAGCTCGGCAAGCGGGTTCGTCGCGGTCATGGAGGTATCCTTCTGTTTGTCACATCATATAAAGATTTCTTTATGTGATTGCAACGCTGCTTTGGCGGCAAATGAAAAGGGCGCCCCAAAGGGCGCCCTCGTTACATGGTCTGGGCGGCTGTCAGGCAGCCTTTGCCTCGTGGCTTGTCGGCGTCACCATGCTGGAGATGATGGCGCTCAAGCTGATCGCGCCGACCGGCTTGCCCGTCTCGTCCACGACATGGGCGAGCGTCTGGTTCACCGAGGTCATGGCGCGAGCGGCCACTTCCAGCACGGTGCCCTTGACGATCGGCATGCCTTCCGGATTGCCGGAGAGCGGCGCCATGATCGTCTCGACATTGACGACGCGGCCGCGGTTCACTTCCTTGACGAAGGCCGTGATGTATTCGTCCGCCGGGTTCAGCACGATTTCCTGGCCGGTGCCCTGCTGCACGACCATGCCGTCGCGCAGGATGGCGATCTTGTCGCCGAGGCGGAGCGCCTCGTCGAGATCGTGCGTGATGAAGACGACGGTCTTCTTGAGTTCCTTCTGGAGATCGAGAAGCACGGTCTGCATGTCGACGCGGATCAGCGGATCGAGCGCCGAATAGGCTTCGTCCATCAGCAGGATGTCGGCATCGTTGGTCAGCGCCCGGGCGAGGCCGACGCGCTGCTGCATGCCGCCCGAAAGCTGGTTCGGATAGTGGTTCTCGAAGCCGGAAAGGCCGACGCGGGCGATCCACTGCCTTGCGCGCTTTTCCCGATCTTCTTGGCCAACGCCCTGGATTTCCAGGCCGTAGACGGTGTTTTCCAGAACCGTGCGGTGCGGCAGCAGCGCGAATTTCTGAAACACCATCGCCGTCTTGTGGCGGCGGAATTCCCGCAGGTCGTTCTCGTTCATCTTGCAGACGTCGACGCCGTCATAGAGCACTTCGCCCGCAGTCGGGTCGATCAGCCGGTTGATATGGCGGATCAGCGTCGATTTGCCTGAACCGGAGAGGCCCATCACCACCATGATGCCGCCGGCTGGCATCGAGATGTTGATATCGCGAAGGCCGAGAACGTGGCCGTATTTCTCGTTCAGCTCCGCCTTGCCGAGGCCCTTCTTGACTGCATCGACATAGTCGCCGCCGCGGGGTCCGAAGATCTTGTAGAGATTGCGGACCTCGATTGCATGACTAACCATGAATTACCTCCGAATGCTTCTGCAGCCGTCTGCCGTAGGCCTGGCTTGTACGGTCGAAAATGATGGCGATGGCCACGAGCGCGAACCCGTTAAGGAACCCGACCGTGAAGAACTGGTTGTTGATGGCCTGCAGCACGTTTTTGCCGAGACCACCGACGCCGACCATCGAGGCGACGACGACCATGGCGAGTGACATCATGATGGTCTGGTTGATACCGGCCATGATGGTGGGCAGCGCCAACGGCATCTGCACGTTCTTGAGCTTCTGCCAGCCGGAGGAACCGAAGGCGTCGGCTGCTTCCAGCACTTCCTTGTCGACGAGCCGGATACCGAGATTGGTGAGGCGGATCATCGGCGGCACGGCGTAGATGACGACTGCGATAAGCCCCGGCACCTTGCCGATACCGAAGATCATGACGACGGGGATGAGATAGACGAAGCTCGGCATCGTCTGCATCACGTCGAGGATCGGGTTGATGATGCCCTGGACGCGATCAGAGCGTGCCATCACAATGCCAATCGGGATGCCGACGATGATCGCGATCATGGTACAGACCGTCACCATGGCCAGCGTCACCATCGTGTCGGTCCACAGGCCCAGAAGGCCGATGGCGAACATGGAGAGCGCAGTGCCGATGGTGATCTTGATGTTGCGGCTGCCGTAGTAGACGATCGCCACCATGATGATCAGGATGATCGGCCAAGGTGAACTGACGAACAGCCGCTCGAGATAGTTCAGGAACCACTGCAATGGCTGCACCATTGCATCGATAATGTTCACATACTCTCTGACGAGGCCCTTGAAACCATCGTCGATGACTTTTCGTGCGCCGCGGACGCTGGCGTCACTGAAGGCCGGAAACTTGCATAGAAAGCCTGGCAACAATTCGCATATGCCTGCCATCCTTTTCCCCTCTTTCTACCGGAAGTTATTGTTCCGCATCGCAATGAAACGAGTTTGCAATTGCGAACGGAACGGCGCGCACAGGGATATTCTTGTTCTGGTTCCCGGCTTGCAGCCCGTATTCGCACGAACTGCTGCTTGATACTGTGCTGTTTGCGACCTCTGCCGTTTCTTGATGCGCGTCAGGCCTGTGCCTGCGTGCTTTGTATGAGGTCGCCATAAGGGCCGGCAGCCGGGGAAGGCTGCCGGCGATCGGTGTGTCAGAGGGCGGCCTTGACCTTCTCTGCGACATCCGGGGCGACCCACTTGGTCCACATGTCCGGATAGTTTTCCAGGAAGTACTTTGCTGCGTCCTCGTTGGTGCCCTGGTTGTCGGTCATCCAGGCGAGAACCTTGCCGACCGTGCCGTTGTCCCACTGGCGGGTCTTCATGTAGTCCATGGCGACGCCGGCCTTTTCGGAGAAAGACTTGGTCACGACGGTGAAGACGTCCGAGGTCGGATAGGAGTTGACCTTCGGATCCGGGCAGTCCGGCACGGCGGTGCAGGCATCCCAGTCGGCCTTGTTGTGCTCGACGCCGAAGGACAGGCGCGTCATCTCGTACTTGCCGAGGATGGCGGTCGGTGCCCAGTAGTAGCCGAGCCAGCCGGCCTTCTTCTCGAAGGCGTTGGCGATCGAGCCATCGAGGCCCGCGGCCGATCCCGTGTCGACGAGCGTGAAGTTCATGTCGTCGGCCTTGAGCGCCTTGTAGAGGTTGGCGGTCGAGACCTGGCAGTTCCAGCCCGACGGGCAATTGTGCACAGCGCCCTTGGAGGCGTCTTCCGGTGCGGGGAAGAGGTCCGGATGTTTCAGTGCATCCTGCACTGTCTTGATGTCCGGATGTGCGTCGGCGAAGAATTTTGGAACCCACCAGCCTTCGACGCCGCCTTCCGAGAGGAGGGGGGCGAGCTGGATCAGGCGGCCTTCGCCAATGGCCGCGTCAAGCGGCGTGCGCACGGCGTTCACCCACATTTCGGGCGCGACGTCCGGCTCGCCCTTTTCGTTCATGGAGGTGAAGGTCGGCATGGTGTCGCCGGTCACCAGCGTGACGGTGCAGCCATAGCCGTTTTCGAGGATGAGTTTGTCGACATACGCGGCAACGCCGGCAGAGGCCCAGTTCATTTCGGCAATCGAGACTTCACCGCAGTCTGCCGCCTGGGCAGAACCGGCAAAGCCATAAAGGCCGGCAGCGAGGATAGTGGAAGCAAGGAGCTTCTTCATGGATTAAGACCTCCCAGTCTTAGATGCAGCGATCAACCCGGAAGGCAGCGCAGGTTACTGCGTTGTCCCGTCTGCCCGAAAGTTTACGGCAGCCATGAGGATTCGATGCCAGGTGAGGCGAGCCAATCCCCCTGCTGCAACGACGCCGAGCCTTTTTCTGATCCGCCGGCGGAACCCTGTCACCGGCGATGTGTCTTCGTGCGTCACAGGAAGCAGCCTACGGGTTCTCATTGAGAAATCAACCTCCTGCGCGGCAATAGGCGGCAAGTGGCCCTTCGATGGACGGGCGAAATGCTGGAAACCCGGCAACCATACGGTGGAAATTTTGGGCGTTTGCTCGCTTGAGGGCAAATGTCCGTGCGGCCGGTTGAGCGAGGAGAGGGGATGGTCGCTGAAAGCGGACACATCCTGTTTTGAATGCGCCGCTTTTGCCGCCAAAAGTTTTTTCTGAAATTTTTCAAAAAAAATCGCGATTCATCTTTGTTTAAGGTCCCGATAACGGTCCGGTAAGGATGTGCCGCTATTGGTTTTGTCACGGCGGGGGACACCGCCGCCCGCTCCGGAAAGGTATTGCGTACCGGAGTGCCTGGGTTCCGATGTGTATTGTCGGAAACCGCCATGCGTATTTTGGCAAGCCGTGTATCACCGAAAGGGATGCACGGCTTTCGCCGTTTCAGGCCCATGGAACAGCAATAAAAAACGCCGCCTCCCGGAGAGAGGCGACGCTGCATGCGAGCGGACCTGACGTCGCGCTCGAAAGTCAGCCGACGGAGCGCGTACGGATGAAGCCCAGCGGGCCGAGCGGCGCGTCCATGACGACGTTGCGCACGCGGGACTGGTTCTGCGGGGCTACGCCGTTCCAGGCGATCTGTACGAAGTTCGGCTTGCTGAAGATGAACAGCATTGTCTTTGTCCTTGAAACCCGAAGCCACATGCCCCGGCTGTTTGATGAGGTGGATATAGGCGTGCCCGAGGGGAAAGTCACGATCGTTCACGGCGCAGAATGTCGCAAAATGAATAGCAAATCTGCCATGCCTGCATTGCATGGCGCGCTGTTGCGAAAATGCACCTGCCGGCAGCGTCAGATTGGGGCGGAATTGCGGTAAATCAGGGCTTTTCGGCGGCAACCGGGAATGCTAGTTGGGGCACATGACAAGAACGATCATGCTCCAGGGCACCGGCTCGGATGTCGGAAAAACGGTATTGGTGGCAGGGCTCTGCCGTATCGCCGCAAATCGCGGATTGAAGGTCCGTCCCTTCAAGCCGCAGAACATGTCGAACAACGCTGCCGTCTCGGCCGATGGCGGCGAAATCGGCCGGGCGCAGTGGCTGCAATCGCTCGCCGCCCGTGTGCCATCCTCCGTGCACATGAATCCCGTGCTGCTGAAGCCGCAATCCGATGTCGGTAGCCAGATTATCGTGCAGGGCAAGGTGTTCGGGCAGGCGAAGGGGCGGGACTACCAGGCACTGAAACCCAAGCTGATGAGCGCCGTGCTGGAAAGTTTCGAGACGATCTCGGCGGGTGCCGATCTCGTCGTCGTCGAGGGCGCGGGCTCGCCGGCGGAAATCAATCTCCGCGCAGGGGACATCGCCAATATGGGGTTTGCGACGCGCGCCGACGTGCCCGTCGTGCTCGTTGGCGACATCGATCGTGGCGGCGTGATTGCCTCGCTCGTCGGCACCCATGCCATCCTGCCGGACGAAGACTGCCGCATGGTCACCGGCTACATCATCAACAAGTTTCGCGGTGACGTCTCGCTGTTCGACAGCGGGATCACGGAGATTGGCCGCTTTACCGGCTGGCCATGTTTCGGTGTCGTGCCCTGGCTGAAACAGGCGGCGCGCCTGCCGGCGGAAGATTCCGTCGTGCTGGAGCGGCTTGCCAAGGGGGGCGAGGGCGCGCTGAAAGTGGCGGTGCCTGTCCTGCCGCGCATCGCCAATTTCGATGATCTGGATCCGCTCGAGGCCGAGCCGCAGGTGGACCTTGTCTTCGTGCGCCCCGGGGAGCGCATTCCAAACGATGCCGGTTTGGTCGTCCTGCCGGGATCGAAATCCACCATCGCGGATCTGCGCGATTTCCGGGCAGCGGGCTGGGACAAGGATCTCGCCCAGCATATGCGCCGCGGCGGCCGCGTCATCGGCATTTGCGGCGGCTATCAGATGCTGGGCCACCGCGTCACGGACCCGCTCGGCATCGAGGGGAACGAGCGGGAGGTTGAAGGCCTTGGCCTGCTCGCGGTCGAAACGGAGATGGCGCCGGAAAAGACCGTGCGCAACAGCACGGCGCACTCCCTGCAATATGATGTGCCGTTGGATGGCTACGAAATTCATCTCGGCAAGACCACGGGGCCGGATACGATGCGTCCCTCCGTCAGCATCGACGGGCGTGCTGATGGTGCCGTTTCGGCCGATGGCCGGGTGATGGGCACCTACCTGCACGGCCTTCTGTCCAGTGACGCCTACCGGGCAAAGCTGCTTGCCGATTTCGGCATCGAGGGCGGCGGTTTCGATTATCGAAAGAGCGTCGACGAGGCGCTGGATGGTGTCGCGGCGGAACTGGAGGCTGTTCTCGATCCGGTCTGGCTCGATGGCCTTTTGGGCGTCGCTGATTAAACTGCCCTTCTGAAACGTACAGCCATCGGGTTCCTTCGCCACCGGTCTGCCGCACCAAAGTTGCGCCAGAATTCGGTGCGAGGAGTGACGGAAATCCGCCCGGTCATCGGGCTTTAAGCCTTTGCGCGCTCCGAAAGGGTGAGACATATGGGTTCTGGACCTCTCGCACGATCCGTTCTGGTGAGATGCGGCCTTGCAAGCCTCGTCGGGCTGTCGCTTTGCGGCCTGCCGGTGGTCGCCTTTGCCCAGACGACGGGCAAGGAAGCGACGAGTGCGGGAAAACGCTGGGAGGAGGAATTCGCCCTCTGGCAGAAGGTTTCCGGCGGCAGCGACGTCACGCAGTACGAAGGCTACCTGAAGACATATCCGAACGGCACCTTCGCCTCGATGGCGCGCCTGCGCATTGCCGAATTGCAGGCCAGCACCAAGGCCAAGCCGGTAACCGGGAGCTCCGAGCAGGCCGGTGCCAAGGCGAAGGCGGACGAGGCTGCGGCTGCCGAAAAGGCGAAGGCCGAGGAAGCCGAACGTGCAGCCGCCGACGCCAAAAAGGCTGAAGAGGATGCCCAGAAAGCTGCGGAAGCGGAAAAGGCCAAGGTCGATGCGGAAGCGGCACGCCTGAAGGCCGAGGCCGAGGCGAAGCAGGCCGAAGAGGAAGCCCGGAAGGTCGCCGAAGCGGAAAAGGCGAAAGCCGATGCGGAAGCAGCACGCCTGAAGGCGGAGGCCGAGGCGAAGCAGGCCGAAGAGGAAGCCCGCAAGGTTGCCGAAGCGGAGAAGGCGAAAGCCGATGCGGAAGCGGCACGCCTGAAGGCCGAGGCTGAAGCGAAACAGGCCGAAGAGGAAGCGCGTAAGGTCGCCGAAGCGGAGAAAGCAAAGGCTGATGCGGAAGCGGCACGCCTGAAGGCCGAGGCCGAAGCGAAGCAGGCCGAAGAGGAAGCGCGCAAGGTCGCCGAGGCGGAAAAGGCCAAGGCCGAGGCGGAAGCAGCGCGCTTGCAGGCGGAAGCTGAGGCGAAGAAGGCGGAAGAAGAAGCCGTTGCCCGCCAGCTCGCCGAGGAAAAGGCGGCTGCGGAGGAGAAGGCACGGGTGGAGGCTGCCGCTGCTGAGAAGGCACGCGCCGAAGAGGCTGCCCGCCTGAAGGCCGAAGCGGATGAGAGGGAAGCCGCCGCCCGCAAACTCGCCGATGAAAAGTCTGCCGAGGCCGAGCGTCTGAAGGCAGAGGCGGAGGCTGCGGCTGACAAGGCCAAGACGGAAGAGGCTGCCCGGCTGAAGGCTGAGGCTGCGCGTGCGAAAGCCGAAGAGGCTGCCGCTGCGGAAAAGGCGCGTGCCGAAGAGGAGGCCGCCGCCCGTCGCGAGGCCGATGCCAAGCGTGTCGAGGTTGAGAAGGTGGCTGCTGCCGAAAAGGCGCGGATCGAAGAAGAGGCCGCTGCTGCCCGCAAGCTTGCGGAAGAGAAGGCGGCCGAAGTGGAGAAACTGAAGGCCGAAGCCGCCAAGGCTGCGGCGGATGCCGAGGCGAAGGCCACCGAAGCAGCCCGCCTTGCCGACGAGGCGGAAAAACGCGCCGAAGAGGCTGCGGCCGCAAAGAAGCAGGTTGAGGCTGAAGACGCCGTAGCTGCGGCCCGCAAAAATGAAGCGCAGGGTGCCGAGACGAAGGACCGGGGCCTCGCCGTGGAACAGGCCGATGCGGCGAAGCGCGAGGAGGAAACCTTCCGGAAAGCCGTGCTCGACGGTTCGGCAGATGCTTTCCGCGACTATCTCAGGGCATATCCGAATGGCCGGTTCCTCGCGGATGCCCGCGAACGGCTTTCGACGCTTGCCGATGCCGCGCGCCAGGAAACACAGGAAACCAAGCCGAAGCAGGAGACGGCGACCACGGAAACCGAGCGCAAGATTGTCGAGGAGCCGGTCATCGATTCGCGCGAAGCCTATATGGAGCGCTCGACCCGTGTGCAGGCGCAGCGCTGGTTGAGCGTTCTGGGCTTCAATACCTATGGCGCGGACGGCGTGTTCGGTCCGCGTACCCGCTCGGCGATCGCGTCATGGCAGGGCACGTCCGGCTATCGCGCTGACGGCTACCTGTCGCGTGCGCAGTTTCGTGAACTCCGGCAGGCCGCGCAATATGCTCAGGCTCGTCAGAATCGCCAGCGCCAGCAGCGCCAATATCAGCAGCGTCAGTATCAGCAGGACTATGACGTGCTGGAAGGCCCGGTCGATGGCTACTATGAGCGCTATAATGGCGACGACGGCTATTACAACAATGGCGGTGGCATGGTGATCATCCCCGGCTATTGAGTTTGCGACGACCGGACGGCGGTTTCAGCACAGGTGATGCCGCTGCCGGTCGATTGACTTCACGGGACGGGAAGCATAATCATCCGCAGTATTGGATGGTTCCCGGATCCGGAAACGGATCGGGGAGTAAATGGGAATGTGACGCGGTGGACCCAATTAGGGCGCTGCAATCACGGCCGACCCCGCGACTGTAGAGTGGCGAGGAACGTTCATCCGGTGGGAGGGATTTGTGTGGAATGAGGCAATCGTGCTTCGCGCCACACCGAGAAAACCAACCGGAAAAGCCACTGGGTGGCATTGCGATAAGCAAAGGCTCGGACGCCTCTTTTTCTACGAATCGTCCACCTTTCGTGATGCTGATACCCGGGAAGGTGAGAGCGATCCGCAGGCGTGAAAACGCCGGACGCCACGAGCCAGGAGACCTGCCAGCCGATGAGGGCATATCGCCCGACCTGGGGAGGGGCTTCCCCAACGCCTGCACGGAGGTTGTCATGGCTGTTTCCGCTACGTCTACTGTTACCCTTTCCGCAAACGACCGCCTTGTCGCGGGCGTTTTCGCATTGCTGCTCGGTGCCTTCCTCGTTTTCAGCGCCGGCCTGGCCAATTCGGCCGTGCTGCACGATACGGCGCACGACACCCGTCACTCCTACGGCTTTCCCTGCCACTAAGGAGTTTTTGACATGATCGTTCGTTATCTCCTGGCCGCCCTGGTGGCCGGGCTGTTCTCTGGCGTGCTGATGACAGCCGCCCAGGAGGCGCGAGTCGTGCCGCTCATTCTTCACGCAGAAGAATTCGAAGGCGGCGCCGAAGAAACCGCACCGGCAACCGACGGCACGACACCCACCACGGGTGGTGCCGCCACGACGCAGGAGCATTCCTCGCTCGGCGCTGCCATTCTGGACGTCGCGTCGTACCTGTCGCCGGTTTCCGTCGCCTATGCCCATGAGGGCGAGGAGCACGAGGAAGGCGGCATCATGTTCGGCATGAGCCGTTTCTCCGGCACACTTTTGGCCAACCTCGTCACCGGCACCGGTTTTGCGCTTCTGCTGGCGGGCTTCAGCCTGGTTTCAGGACACCCGATCACCGTTGCGAATGGTGCGCTTTGGGGTGCCGCCGGCTGGCTTGCGGTGCATATGCTGCCCGCCATTGGCCTGCCGCCGGAACTTCCGGGTTTCCCGGCCGCGGATCTCGGTCAGCGCCAGACCTGGTGGATTGCGACCGTCCTGCTCTCGGCCGGGGGGCTCTATCTCCTGTTCCTGAAGCAGGGCATCGTCGCCAAGATCGCCGGTATCGTGCTTATCGCGGCGCCGCAGGTCTACGGCGCGCCGCAGCCGAGCGACATTTCCAGCAACGTTCCGGCTGTTCTCGGTGCCGAGTTCGCGGTTGCGGCACTCGCCACGACGCTGTTCTTCTGGATCGTGCTCGGTCTCGCGTTGGGCTTTGCCAACGAGAAAGTCGCCAAGGCTGCCTGATATGACGCAAAAATCGCCCGGGGCCGTCCTGGTTCTGGGCGGTGCGCGTTCCGGAAAATCCGCTTTTGCCGAAAGGCTGGTCGCCGAGACCGGCCTTTCGCGTCACTATATCGCCACCGGCCGCGCCTGGGATGATGAGATGCGGGAGCGCATCGCCAGACACCGGGAAGATCGCGGAAAGGGGTGGGAAACCCACGAAGAGCCGCTTGCACTCGCCGCGCGCATAAAAGATGTGGCGCGTGAGGATCGGGCGGTGCTCATCGATTGCCTGACGCTTTGGGTCACCAACCTGATGCTGGAGGAACGCGACATCGCCGCCGAATTTGCCGGCCTCATCGAGGCCATCGCGGCGGCGCCGGGTCAACTGGTCTTCGTGTCGAATGAGGTCGGTCTCGGCATCGTACCGGAAAACCGCATGGCGCGTGACTTCCGCGACCATGCCGGGCGGCTGCACCAGCTGGTCGCCGCCCTCGTGCCAAATGTTTATTTCGTTGCGGCCGGACTGCCGCTGAAAATGAAGGGTTGAGCCTATGCTGCAACAGAAAATCCCCGCCACCGTCATCACCGGCTTCCTTGGTGCCGGCAAGACGACGCTGATCCGCAACCTGCTGCAGAATGCCGGCGGAAAACGCATCGCGCTGATCATCAACGAGTTCGGCGATCTCGGCGTCGATGGCGACGTGCTGAAGGGCTGCGGCGCGGAAGCCTGCACCGAGGACGACATCATCGAACTCACCAATGGCTGCATCTGCTGCACCGTCGCCGATGATTTCATCCCGACCATGACGAAGCTGCTGGAGCGCGAAAACCGCCCGGACCATATCGTCATCGAGACGTCTGGCCTCGCTTTGCCGCAGCCGCTCATCGCCGCCTTCAACTGGCCGGAAATCAAGACGCAGGTGACGGTCGATGGCGTCATCACAGTGGTCGACAGCGCTGCCGTCGCCGCCGGCCGCTTTGCCGATGACCATGACAAGGTCGATGCGCTGCGTGTCGAGGACGACAACCTCGACCACGAAAGCCCGCTGGAAGAGCTGTTCGAAGACCAGTTGACCGCCGCCGACCTGATCATCCTCAACAAGACGGACCTGATCGATGCCGCCGGCCTTCAGGCCGTGCGTGACGAGGTCACCTCCCGTATCGCCCGCAAACCCACGATGATCGAGGCGAAGAACGGTGAAGTCGCCGCCGCCGTGCTGCTCGGCCTCGGCGTCGGCACGGAAGACGATATCGCCAACCGCAAGTCGCACCACGAACTGGAACATGAGAACGGCGAGGAGCACGACCACGACGAATTCGATAGTTTCGTCGTGGAACTCGGCGCCATCGCCGATCCGGCCGCCTTCACCGAGCGCCTCAAGGGCGTGATCGGCGAACACGACGTGCTACGCGTCAAGGGTTTTGCCGACGTGCCCGGCAAGCCGCTACGCCTGCTCATCCAGGCCGTCGGCAGCCGCATCGATACCTATTTCGAGCGCGCCTGGAGCCCGAGCGAAACCCGCGGCACGCGCCTCGTCGTCATCGGCCTGCACGACATGGACGAGCAAGCCGTGCGCGCCGCCATCGCTGCGGCGGTGTGATTTCGGCATGAGCATGCGTCGATACCCCCCTCTGGCCTGCCGGCCATCTCCCCCACAAGGAGGGAGATCGGCGAAGGGCGAGGCCTGTGCTCGATCAGCATCGTCAGGAATGGGTAAGGCTTCGCGCCATCTGATCTCCCCCCTTGTGGGGGAGATGTCACGAAGTGACAGAGGGGGGTATTCCCTTGTCGCCGCGGTACGCCAGCAAACAGGAGGCGCCGCATGCATCTCCTGCTAGCCCAGAAAGGCACCATCGCCGACGGTAAGGAAGCAATCGACCTAGGCCAGACACCGGGCGATATCCTTTTTCTCTCCGCCGCCGATACCGAACTCGCCTCCATCGCCGCCGCCCACCGGGCGCGTAGTACCGAGACGCGGTTGCGCCTTGCCAGCCTCGCGGCGCTCTCGCATCCGATGTCGGTCGATACCTATATCGAGCGCACGGCCCGTCACGCCAAGCTCATCGTTATCCGTGCCCTCGGCGGCGCCAGCTATTTCCGTTATGTGCTGGAAGCGTTGCTGGCGACGGCGGTTGCCAATGGCATCAAGCTCGTAGCGCTGCCCGGCGACGATCGGCCGGATGAGGGGCTGGCTCCCTTCAATCGCATCGATGACGGGGATCGTCAGAGCCTCTGGACCTATCTGAACGAGGGCGGAGCCGACAATGCGGAGCGCTTCCTCGCCTATGCGGATGCACTGGTCTTCGGCAGAGAGACGCCGGAACCGGCGATGCCGCTGGAAAAGGCTGGCATCTGGTGGCCGGGGAAGGGTGTCGTTGATCTGAAAACGTGGCGAGCGCTGTCCGGAAATGTTGCGATCCCTGCAGGGCTCGAACCCCCGACCGCAGCCATCAGCTTCTACCGCGCGTATGTCCAAAGTGGCGAAACCCGCCCCGTGGAAATGCTGATCGAAGCGCTTGCCGCCGAGGGCGTTCGCGCTTTGCCGATCTTCGTCTCCAGCCTGAAAGAGCCCGTTTCCATGGAAACGGTGCGTGCGGCCTTTGCCGACATTCGGCCCGAGGTCGTGCTGAATGCCACGAGCTTTGCAGTCTCTGCGCCGGGCGCAGGCCGGAAACCCACCGTGCTTGACGAGACGGGCGCGCCTGTCCTGCAAGCGATTTTTTCCGGCTCGTCGCGCGAGGCGTGGGAGGCATCGGGGCAGGGGCTGACGGCGCGGGATCTCGGCATGAACGTTTCGCTGCCGGAGGTGGATGGCCGGGTGCTGTCCCGCGCCGTCTCCTTCAAGGCGGCGGCGCGCTACGACGAGCGCGTCGAGACGAACATCGTCAGCCTCGATCCGGTCGAGGACCGCATCCGCTTCGTCGCAAAACTTGCCGCCGGCTGGGCGCGGCTGCGGCGCGCGATGCCGGCTGACCGCCGCATCGCGATCGTCATGGCGAATTACCCGAACCGTGACGGTCGTCTCGGCAACGGCGTTGGCCTCGACACGCCGGCCGGCACGATTGAAGTGCTGCGTGCCATGGCAGCGGAGGGCTACGCGGTGGCCGACCTGCCGGCCGATGGTGATGCGCTGATCGCGCATCTAATGGCCGGGCCGACCAATGCGGCAAACGACGGTCGTGAAATCCGCGAAACACTTTCCCTGAATCATTACAAAGTGTTCTTCGCCGGGCTTCCCAAGTCGATTCAAGCCGAGATGACAGCCCGCTGGGGTGCGCCGGAAGAAGATCCGTTCGTCACGGGCGACGTATTCGCGCTGCCGCTTGCCCGCTTCGGCGAGACGCTCGTCGGCATCCAGCCGGCGCGTGGCTACAATATCGATCCGAAGGACACCTACCATTCGTCGGATCTCGTGCCGCCGCACGGTTATCTCGCCTTCTACGCCTTCGTGAGGCAGCATTACGGTGCCCATGCCATCGTTCACATGGGCAAACACGGCAATCTCGAATGGCTGCCGGGCAAGGCGCTGGCGCTTTCCGAAGCGTGTTATCCCGAAGCCGTGCTAGGCCCCGTGCCGCATCTCTACCCCTTCATCGTCAATGATCCGGGCGAAGGCACGCAGGCGAAACGCCGCTCTGCCGCCGTCATCATCGACCACCTGACGCCGCCGCTGACGCGGGCCGATACCTATGGGCCGCTGAAGGACCTGGAAGCGCTGGTCGACGAATATTACGAGGCTTCCGGCGGCGACCCGCGGCGCATCAAGCTGCTCACGAGACAAATCCTCGAACTGGTGCGCGACATCGGTCTCGATCGCGATGCCGGCATTGCCAAATCCGATGGCGAGGAGGCGGCGCTGCAGAAGCTCGACGCCTATCTCTGCGATCTTAAGGAAATGCAGATCCGCGACGGCCTGCACGTCTTCGGCGTGTCGCCGGAGGGACGGCTGCTGACCGATCTGACGGTCGCGCTCGCTCGTGTGCCGCGCGGCCTTGGCGAGGGCGGCGAGGCGAGCTTGCAGCGGGCGATTGCGGCGGATGCGTTGGCCGGGACGATGTTCGACCCGCTCGATTGTGTCGCCTCCGATCCATGGAACGGTCCGCGCCCGGAAATCCTTGCCCACCAAACCGACGCCCCGTGGCGCAGCAACGGCGATACGGTGGAGCGCATCGAACTTCTCGCAGCCCGTTTGGTGGACGGCACGCTTGCTTGTCCAGACGTCTGGCATGCCACAAGCACCGTGCTCGACGTGATCGACAGCACCATCCGTCCCGCCATTGCCGCCTGTGGTCCGGCAGAGATTGCAGCCTTGATGCGCGGCCTTGACGGGCGCTTCATCGAGCCCGGCCCTTCCGGCGCACCGACGCGTGGCCGGCCGGACGTGCTGCCGACGGGGCGTAATTTCTACTCCGTCGACAGCCGTGCCGTGCCGACGCCGGCCGCCTGGGAACTGGGCAAAAAATCCGCCGAACTGCTCGTCACCCGGTACGCGCAGGATCACGGCGAATGGCCGACATCCTTCGGCATCACGGCCTGGGGCACATCCAACATGCGCACCGGTGGCGACGACATCGCGCAGGCAATGGCGCTGATCGGCGTCAAGCCGACCTGGGACATGGCATCACGCCGTGTCACCGGCTTTGAGATCATTCCGCCGGCGGTTCTTCGCCATCCGCGCGTCGACGTGACGCTGCGCATCTCCGGCTTCTTCCGCGATGCCTTCCCCGAACAGATTGCGCTCTTCGACCGCGCCGTGCGCGCCGTCGGGGCGCTTGAGGAGGACGATTCGGACAACCCGATCGCCGCCCGTATGCGGGCCGAGGCTGCGGCGCTGGCTGCTGAAGGCGTATCCGAGGGGGATGCGATGAAGCAGGCCGGTTTCCGCATCTTCGGCGCGAAATCCGGTGGCTATGGCGCTGGTCTGCAAACCATGATGGACGAAGGCCTCTGGACCGAGCGCGGCGACCTTGCCGAAGCCTGGCTTGCCTGGGGCGCGCACGCCTATGACGGCAATGGCGACAGCGTGCCGATGCGCGAGCGGCTCGAGGCACGCATGAAGAGCCTGCAAGCCGTGGTCCAGAACCAGGACAGCCGCGAGCATGACCTGCTCGACAGCGACGAATATTACCAGTTCGAAGGCGGCATGGCCGCGGCGGTGGAGCATCTTTCCGGCCAGCAGCCCGTCATCTACCACAACGACCTGTCGCGCCCGGAAAAACCGGTGGTGCGCACGCTGGAGGACGAGATCGGCCGCGTCGTGCGTGCCCGTGTGGTCAATCCGAAATGGATCGACGGCGTCATGCGTCACGGCTACAAGGGCGCCTTCGAGATCGCCGCGACGGTGGATTTCATGTTCGCCTTCGCCGCGACCACCGGGGCCGTGAAGGATCATCACTTCGAGGCCGCCTATCAGGCCTATGTGCTGGACGAACGCGTGCGCGATTTCCTGATGCAGAAGAATCCGGCGGCACTCGCCGAAATGGCGGCGCGCTTTGCCGAGGCGATCGACCGGAAGCTCTGGACGCCCCGCTCGAATTCGGCGCGCTTTGAACTCGATATGCTAGGCGCCCGCAAGGCGTCCTGAGACGGAAGGGAAGACTGACATGACCGAGAACCACGACGAAACCGCCGGCATGACCGAAGCCGAGCTTGCCCGCCACTCGGAGAAGATGGCGAAGAAGAAGCAAGCGCGTGAGAAGATCATGGCGACGAAGACCGACGAGAAGGGCCTCGTCATCGTCCATACCGGCAAGGGCAAGGGCAAGTCGACCGCTGGCTTCGGCATGATCTTCCGCCATATCGCGCACAAGAAGCCGTGCGCCGTCGTGCAGTTCATCAAGGGCGCGATGGTGACGGGTGAGCGCGAGCTGATCGAGGCCCACTTCTCCGATATCTGCCAGTTCTACACGCTCGGCGAAGGCTTTACCTGGGAAACACAGGACCGCGCCCGGGACGTGGCGATGGCTGAAAAGGCCTGGGAGAAGGCGAAAGAACTGATCCGCGACGAGCGCAATTCCATGGTGCTGCTCGATGAGATCAACATCGCGCTGCGCTATGACTATCTCGACGTCAACGAGGTGATCGCGTTCCTGCAGGCAGAGAAGCCGCACATGACCCATGTCGTGCTGACGGGCCGCAACGCCAAGGAAGAGCTGATCGAGATTGCCGACCTTGCGACCGAGATGGAGCTTTTGAAGCACCCGTTCCGCTCGGGCATCAAGGCGCAGCAGGGCGTCGAGTACTGAACCTTACCAGCCGAGCCAGACGCGGATCGGATGGCTCGGATCGGCCATCAGCCGGATGGCAAGCGCAACAGAAGTGACGACGAGGAGCGGCTTGATGATCTTTGCGCCGCTCTTCATCGCCACGCGCGAGCCTGCCTGTGCGCCGAGGAACTGGCCGGCTCCCATGACGAGGCCAACCTTCCACAGCACGACGCCGTAGAGAATGAAGACGACGAAGGCACCAAGATTGGAGCCGAAGTTCAATAGCTTCGTATGCGCCGTCGCCTTCAGGATGCCGAAGCCTGCGAGCATGACGAAGGCGAGCATGAAGAACGAGCCGGTGCCCGGGCCGAACACGCCGTCATAAAAGCCGATCAGCGGCACGATGGTGACGGTGAACAGGAAGACGCTCATGCGGCGGTGCTTGTCGATATCGCCGATATTCGGCTTCAGCCCGAAATAGACGGCGATCGCCACCAGCAGGAAGGGCAGCACAATCTTCAGCACATCGCCGGGCACCACGGTCGCCAGCAGGGCACCGAACACCGAGCCGAACGCCGCGACTGCGGCCATCGGCAATTGTTCGCTGAGTTTAACATGGCCGGCGCGGGCATAGGCGAGTGTCGCAGAACCCGAACCGAACAACGATTGCAGTTTGTTGGTGCCCAGCGTTTCCAGTGGAGGAATGCCGGCGAGCAGCATGGCTGGAATGGTGATCATGCCGCCGCCGCCGGCGATGGAATCGATGAAGCCGGCTAGGAAGGCGGCAAGGAACAGGAAGAAAAGAACGTGAAGGGCGATGTCGGCCAAGGCGGGACTCGGAGATCGATGAGGAGATTTGGCTGACCTTCTGTCAGACTGCAGGGTGAAAAGCAAAGCCCGCGACGGCAGCGCGCGGAAAGCTCTTGTGTGATGTACGCAACGCGGATCAAACAGCAAGGCAGACGGCGTGTAGGCTGCGGCGGCGAAAGAGGTGGGCGATGACGGCAATGGGTGACGAAAAGCGATCGGCGGATATGGGCTTTGACCCTGGAATGAAGCGCAAGCTTCTCGCCGGCATCGAAGCGGGCCTCTTACGCGACCTGCATGCGGTGCTTGTCAGCCGCGGCGGAAAGCTGGTGCTGGAGCATTATCATGACGCGCCCGATGAGAGCTGGGGCATGCCGCTCGGCACCGTCGCCTTCGATGCCGGAACGCTGCACGATCTGCGCTCCGTGACGAAAAGTGTCGTCAGCCTGCTCTACGGCATCGCGCTCGATCGTGGTCTCGTCCCGCCGCCGGAGGCGCCGCTGCTGGCGCAGTTTCCGGAATATCCGGACCTTCTCGCCGACCCGGCGCGGGCGGGCATGACCATTGGCCATGCGCTGACCATGACGCTGGGTCTCGAATGGGACGAGTACCGCTCCTATGCCGATCCGCTGAACAGCGAGATCGCCATGGAGAACGCGCCGGATCGCTATCGTTTCGTGCTGGAGCAGAAGGTCGTTCACCAACCCGGCACCCGCTGGGTGTATTCCGGCGGTGCGACGGCGCTCGTCGGCGCGATCATCGAGCGCGGCACCGGCCGCCGCATCGAGGACTTTGCCCGCGAGGCCTTGTTCGAGCCGCTCGGGATCACACATTTCGAGTGGATGAGC
This sequence comes from Shinella sp., assembly GCF_052438155.1. Lineage (NCBI taxonomy): Bacteria > Pseudomonadati > Pseudomonadota > Alphaproteobacteria > Hyphomicrobiales > Rhizobiaceae > Shinella > Shinella sp. The sequence continues at coordinate 758,660 of NZ_JBQVPI010000001.1, forward strand.
GGTCGGGATGGAGTTGCCTCGCCTGCGTCCGGCCTCCGGCTCAGTTCGCGGGATCTCCTGCGGATCGGCCACCTCGTGCTGGATGGCGGCCTCGTGGGTGACCGGCCTATCGTTTCGCAGCGCTGGATCGAGACGTCGCTCAAGCCGTTGGTCACGACGGGCGAAGGGCTCAGCTACGGCTATTTCTGGTTTCTCGACGAAGCGCCGGTCCTTGGTACGCCGAAGCCTTGGGTTGCCGGCTTCGGCAATGGCGGCCAGCGGCTCTGGCTGATGCCGGAGCTGGGGATTGCCTGTGTCATCTATTCCGGCAGTTACAATGCATCCGATGCCTGGGTGTCGCCGACACGCATCTGGCGGGAGATCGTGCTGGCCAATCTGCGTTCGGCCTGACGCATGCCGCATCCGGCGTGCTCGGTGCCGCAAACCGGTTTGACCGGCTTGCCGCCCTCCGGTACTAAGGAGGGGCGACGGTGCCCGCAAGCGGGCCGAGCGGTGTCCGGTGCGGCTGACCCAGAGGGGCCTCATCCGGAACTGTCGGATGACGGCAATGCCGGGCCTTTCGCGTGGAATTTTGCGAGAGACTGTCATGCGCCCTGAGGCCTCACCACCGGATACTGGACGACGATCGCTCGTCCTCGGCCTTGGCTGTGAACGCGGGACACCGCCCGCCGAACTTGTCGATCTCGTCGTATCCGTCGTTCGTTGCCCGGAGCACATCACTGCCGTCGCCACCTTGGACGTGCGCGCCGAAGAACCGGCCATGCTCGCGGTCGCCCGGCATTTTTCCGTGCCGCTCGTGACCTTTCCGGCGGTGCGCCTTGAAGCCGAGACGCCGCGCCTTGCCAATCCTTCCGATCTCGTTTTCGCCCATACGGGTTGCCACGGCGTTGCCGAGGCTGCCGCGCTGGCGCAGGCAGGGCCGGATGGGCGACTTGTCGTGGAGAAGACGAAATCCGCCCATGCCACTGTCGCTGTCGCCGAATCGTTTCAAGGCTTTGCGGCGGCTTTTTCAGAGACCGAATCCGCTCCCTCGCATTTTGATTCCAACCGGGAGTTTGCGTGATGCACGCCCTGTTCTCAGCTCTCCCAACGATGGAGAAAGGCAGCGTCTGGCTCGTCGGTGCTGGTCCCGGCGATCCGGGTCTTTTGACCCTACATGCTGCCAATGCGCTCCAGCAGGCCGATGTCATCGTGCATGATGCGCTGGTTAACGCCGACTGCCTCTCGCTCGCGCATCCTGGAGCGCAATTGGAGTTTGCCGGAAAACGCGGTGGAAAGCCGTCGCACAAGCAGCGGGACATTTCGCTCAGGCTCGTCGAACTCGCTCGCGCAGGCCACCGCGTGCTGCGGCTGAAAGGCGGCGATCCCTTCGTCTTCGGCCGTGGGGGCGAGGAGGCGCTGACGCTGATCGAGCACGGCATTCCCTTCCGCATCGTGCCGGGAATCACGGCGGGTATCGGTGGGCTTGCCTATGCTGGCATTCCGGTGACGCATCGCGAGGTCAATCACGCGGTGACGTTCCTCACCGGCCACGACTCCTCCGGCCTCGTGCCGGACCGCATCAATTGGGATGGCATCGCCAAGGGGTCGCCGGTCATCGTCATGTACATGGCGATGAAACATATCGGCCAGATAGCCGCCAACCTCATCGCCGGCGGCCGCTCGCCGGATGAGCCGGTCGCCTTCGTCTGCAATGCCGCGACCGCCGAACAGCAGGTGCTGGAAACGTCGCTTGCCCGCGCCGAAGCCGATGTCTTGGCCGCCGGCATCGAGCCGCCTGCGATCGTCGTCGTCGGTGAAGTCGTGCGCTTGCGCGCCTCGCTCGATTGGCTCGGCGCGTTGACGCAGGGCCGCAAGCTTTCGTCCGATCCGTTCGGCTCCCGCGGGCTCAAGGATCCGGCATGAGCGGCTTGCTCATCGCCGCGCCCGCCTCCGGATCCGGCAAGACGACGGTGACACTCGGTCTGGCGCGCGCGCTCGCCGATGCCGGCGTGCGTCTCGTTTCCGGCAAGGCGGGGCCGGACTATATCGACCCGGCCTTCCACGCCGCCGCCAGCCGAAAACCCTGCCTTAACTACGACCCCTGGGCCATGCGCCCCGACCTCATCCGCGCCAATGCCGCCCTTCAGGCCGGCGAGGGTGATTTCCTGCTCGTCGAGGCGATGATGGGCCTCTTCGATGGCGCCGCCGACGGCACGGGTGCGCCGGCCGACCTGGCAGCGACGCTCGACCTGCCCGTCGTGCTCGTCGCCGATTGCAGCCGCATGTCGCAGTCCGTTGCCGCCATGGTGAAGGGCTACCAGGATTTTCGCAGCGACATCCACGTAGCGGGCGTCATTCTCAACAAGGTCGGCAGTGCCCGGCATGAAGCGATGCTGCGCGGTGCTCTCGAGGCGAGCGGTGTCGATATCTTCGGCGTGCTTGAACGTGACTCGGCACTCGCTTTGCCGGAACGCCATCTCGGCCTCGTGCAGGCGGGCGAACACGGCACACTGGAAACCTTCATCGCCCATGCGGCGGAGGTCGTCTCACGGTGCTGCGATCTCGACCGTCTCGTCGCGCTCGCGGCGACGCGGGCCGCCCGGCCATCAGCGCTGTCCGTCTCGCACTTGCCGCCCTTCGGTCAGCGCATCGCCATTGCCCGCGACACCGCCTTCGCCTTCACCTACGAGCACCTCATGTTGGGTTGGCGGCAGGCGGGGGCGAGCCTTTCGTTCTTCTCGCCGTTGGCGGATGAGGCGCCGGCCGACGATGCCGATGCCGTCTATCTGCCCGGCGGCTATCCCGAACTCCATGCCGCGACCCTTGCCAATGCCGGGCGTTTCCGCCTAGGCATGCAGGATGCAGCGCGCCGGGGGGCGCGCATCTATGGTGAATGCGGGGGCTACATGACTCTGGGGGAGGCACTGGTTGCGGCGGATGGCTCACGCCACGGCATGCTGGGCCTGTTACCGCTCGTCACCAGCTTTGCCGAACGTCGACGCCATCTCGGCTATCGCCGTGTCACGCCGCTTGCGGGGTCGGGCTTCGACGCAGTGATGACCGCCCATGAATTCCACTATTCGACCGTGCAGCAGGAGGGGGAGGCGGATCGTCTCTTCGCCGTTACGGATGCGATGGGCGAGGATCTCGGGCAGGCCGGTCTGCGCCGCGGCAATGTGAGCGGTTCCTACATGCATCTCGTCGATCTGGCGCCGGAGGCTTCATGACCGTGCCGCGCATCATTCATGGCGGCGGCATTGCCGCGGCTGCCGCGCGCTTCGGTGGCCGGCCAGAGGACTGGCTCGACCTCTCGACTGGAATCAACCCCATCCCCGCCGTCCTGCCGGATGTGGACATTGCGGCTTGGCACCGCCTGCCGGACCGGCAACGGCAGGATGCGGCACGCACTGCTGCTGCCCGATACTATGCCACGCCGAACGCGCTGCCATTGCCCGTGCCCGGCACGCAGTCCGTCATCCAGTTGCTTCCTCGATTCGTCGTGGCCGGGCGCCGGGCCGCCGTGCTCTCGCCGACCTATGGCGAATATGCGCGCGTCCTGGAAAATGCCGGCCTGCCGGTGGACCGTATCGCCGGCCTCGATGCCGTTTCCGACGCGCATGGCCTCGTTGTCGTCGTCAACCCGAACAATCCGGACGGCCGCCTGTTTTCGCGCGGGGTTCTGCTTGATCTCCATGCCCGTATTGCGCGTGCAGGTGGGCTGCTGGTCGTCGATGAGGCCTTCGGGGACATGGGGCCGGAGACCTGCCTCGCGCCGCTGGCGGGCGACGGCATGCCCGGTCTGCTCGTCTTCCGCTCCTTCGGAAAATTCTTCGGTCTGGCGGGCCTGCGTCTCGGTTTCGTCATTGGCGAGACGGCGGTCCTCGACCGCATCGAGGATGGGCTCGGGCCCTGGGCCGTGTCGGGGCCGGCCCTGACGATTGCGACAAAACTCATGGTCTCCGACACATCCGCCATCCACCGCAGCATCGATGCGCGCAAAGCCGCACTTGACGCAACGCTCTCTGGTGCCGGCCTCAATATCGTCGGCGGCACGGGTCTTTTTTCCCTGGTGGACCATGCGGATGCCGGAGCGCTCCACGAGGGGCTTTGCCGGCATCATATCCTTGTTCGTCCGTTCGACTACAATCCGCGCTGGCTTCGCTTCGGTTTGACACCGGACGGCGTGGCGGATGCCCGCCTTGCCGCGGCGCTGGCAGATGTGGTCGGCTGAACGATGACGGAGACCCTGCTCATCCTGCTCCTCGCGCTCGTGCTGGACCGCCTCGTCGGCGATCCGGACCGGATCTGGCGCCGCGTGCCGCACCCGGTCGTGCTCTTCGGCCGTGCGATCGGCGTGGTGGACAAGCTTTTCAACGGCAAGCGCCTTTCCGCCGAGACGAAGCGTTTCAATGGCGCGGCCGGGATCGCCGCCCTGCTTGCCGCCAGCCTTTTCCTTGGTTTCCTGATGCATCGGCTGCTGGCACCGCTTGGCGTTTTTGGTGTCGCCATCGAGATCGTCATCGTCGCGATCTTCCTTGCCCAGAAAAGCCTGCACGACCATGTCCGCGCCGTTTCGACCGGTCTCAAGCGCGGCGGCCTCGAAGGGGGCCGGCACGCGGTGTCGATGATTGTCGGGCGTGATCCGGCAACGCTCGACGAGCCAGCGGTTTGTCGTGCCGGCATCGAGAGCCTGGCGGAGAATTTTTCCGACGGCGTCGTAGCACCAGCCCTGTGGTACGCGCTTCTCGGCCTGCCGGGCCTGTTCGCCTACAAGATGCTGAACACGGCCGATTCGATGATCGGTCACAAGAATGCGAAATATCTCGATTTCGGCTGGGCCTCCGCGCGGCTGGACGACCTCGCCAACTGGCCGGCTGCGCGGCTCTCGATCTTTTTCATCGCCGCCGGGGCCTTCGTGGCGAAGGGCAGGCGCGCCGCGCGCGCGGCAATCGGAACGGCACTGCGGGACGCCGGACTGCACCGTTCGCCCAACTCCGGTTGGCCGGAAGCGGCAATGGCAGGTGCACTCGGCATTGGCCTCGCCGGACCGCGTATCTATGGCGGCACGCGCGTTGACGAGCCGATGATGAATGCCAGTGGCCGCACCGTGGCGACGGTTGCGGATATTGATCTTTCCTTGCGGATTTTCTCCCTGGCCTGCGCTGCACTTGCCGGGGCCGTCGCGCTTGCACTGTTTCTGTCTATTTTGATTTGAGCGCAGCGACCTGCGTTCGGTAAAATTTTACGCCTTAACTTCGTTTTCTTTTCGTTACCCCTGTCAATATTGCGGAAGGCTGAAACGTCTATATTCTGTCTCGCTGTGAGACATGGCGTTGAAGCCGTGCCCAAATCGTGTAGAGGGGAAGTCATGCGTACCTTGTCTGCGATTGCCGTCGCATTCTGTCTTGTACTGTTTCAAACCCAAGCTGCTCTTTCCGCCAATCTTGTCGCCCAGGTCAGCCTTGCTTCGCAGACCATGGTTGTTACTCAAAACGGTGTCGTAAAATATCGCTGGCGGGTGTCGACCGGCCGCAAGGGCTTTGGCACGCCGACGGGCGCCTGGTCGGCGAAGTGGACATCGCGAAACCACCGCTCGCGCAAGTACAACAACGCGCCGATGCCCTATGCCGTGTTCTTCAAGGGTGGCTATGCGGTGCATGCGACCTACGAGACGAAGCGTCTCGGACGCCCTGCCTCGCATGGCTGCGTGCGCCTGCATCCGAACAATGCCGCGACATTCTTCCAGATGGCGAAGAGCAACGGGCTGTCCAAAACCCGCATCGTGATCACGCGCTAACGGTTGAGCTCAGTCGGCGCTGGCGTAGCGCATCAGGCGGTCCATGTCGGGAACGATCACGTGCCGGTTGTTCTCGATGCGGATGACGTTTTCCTTGCGCAGCTTGGTGAACTGCCGGCTCACCGTCTCGATGGTCAGCCCGAGGAAGTCGGCGATGTCGGCGCGCGACAGCGGCAGGTCGAAGGTCGACATATCGACGCTTTCGGGATCGATATGGGTGGCGATGAGATAGAGGAAGCTCGCGACCTTCTCCTGCGCCGTCTTGCGACCGAGCGTCAGCATCCAGTCGCGTGCCTCGTCCAGTTCCTTCAAGGCCTGCCGGTGCAGCTTGTGCTCCAGCTCCGGCGTCTTCTTCATCAGCCGGTCGAGCACGGGGCGCGGGAAGTTGCAGACTTCGCTTTCGGTCGCCGCCTCCGCGGTGATCGCGCTTTCCTCCAGGAAGGGGCGGCCGAGGAAATCGGGCGCGAACTGCAGGCCGACGATCTGCTGGCGGCCGTCGGCCATCACCTTGGTCAGCTTCACCACGCCGCGCATGATGTTGGAATAGTTCACGATGGTCTCGCCCTGACCGATAACCTCGGCGCCCGTGTCGAGGCGATGGCGGGTGGAGTGCTTGTTGAGTTCGGTCAGCTGTTCAGGGGTAAGCGTGCCGCAGACGCCGCCGTGGCGTGCCTCGCAGGCGCGGCACACAATGGGGATATCGGAATTATGGATATCTCGGCGGCGAACTTCCATTTCGGTTTTTCCTTTCGCCCGGCGGTCGAGCGGCACAACGCTGCCGTGCTACCGCACACAGACCCGAACATAAAGCGTGCCGCCCAGCGGCAAAAGAGCGCTTCCTGACTATTGTCAAATCCTAGCCCAGTCCTTCCGGCTTTCACTTGATCAAAATCAAATGGCGGCAGCTCTTTCCGGTTTATTTCCTTCGCGAGCAAGGAGATTGACCATGCAAGACGCCCTCGTGGAACGCCTTTCGGCGCCGGTGCCGCGCTATACGAGCTATCCGACCGCACCGCATTTCAACGAATGCATCGATGCGGACGTCTATGCGCGCTGGCTTCGCACGCTGGATGCGAAAAATCGCCTCTCGCTCTACGCGCATATTCCCTATTGCGACCGGCTCTGCTGGTTCTGTGCCTGTCATACGAAGCAGACGCTGCGCTACGAGCCTGTCGAAGCCTATTTGAAAGGCCTCCATGCGGAGATCGCGACCATCGGCGGTCGTGTGTCTCGGGACGTGCCGGTGACGGCCCTGCATTTCGGAGGCGGTTCGCCGACCCTGCTGCGACCTGATGACATGGTTGCCCTGAAAGCCTGTCTTGCCGAAAATTTTTCCTTCTCCGCCGATGCTGAAATCTCCGTCGAGATGGACCCCAACGACCTCGACGAGGCCAGGCACGATGCTCTTGCCGAGATCGGCATGACGCGCGCCAGCCTCGGCATCCAGGATTTTGATCCGACGGTGCAGAAGGCCATCAACCGCATCCAGACATTCGAGCAGACCCGCGGCGTGGTGGAAGCGGCTCGGGCAAGGGGCGTGCGTTCCGTCAACTGCGATATCCTCTATGGCCTGCCGCACCAGACGATCGAAACGCTTGCCGAGACCGTCCGCGCCGTCATCTCGCTTGCACCGGATCGTATCGCGCTTTTTGGCTATGCCCATGTGCCGTGGATGAAGAAGCACCAGACGATGATCGACGAAGCGGCTTTGCCCGGCGTCGTCGCGCGCTTCGGCCAGATGCAGATGGCGGCGGAAATGCTGGTCGCTGCCGGCTACGAGGCGATCGGCATCGATCATTTCGCCCTGCCGGCCGACCGGCTGGCGATCGCGGCCCGGAACGGCACGCTACGCCGCAATTTCCAGGGTTATACCGACGACGCGGCGGATGCGCTGATCGGGCTGGGGGCATCGTCCATCGGACAGTTGCCGCAGGGCTACATCCAGAACATGCCCGCGACGGGCGACTATCTGCGGCGGGTGGGTGAGGGCGGCCTGGCCGTGGTTCGCGGCTATTCCTTTACGGCGGAGGACCGTGCCCGCGCCTGGGTCATCGAGCGGGTCATGTGTGATTTCGGCTTTTCCTTTGCCGCTCTCGCCGCGCGGTATCCGGATCTGGCGGGCGCTATCCGTTCGGAGGCCCTCCGGTTTGTAGCCTCGGACAAGGATGGCCTTTGCCGCATCGAAGGGGATCGTTTCGTGCTGACGGTCACAGGTCGACCCTTCGCCCGCATGGTCGCCGCCGTCTTCGACGCGCATCTTTCCAGCGGTCGCGGCCGGCATTCCATCGCGGTCTGACCGGCCATTTTGGGCATGTCGTTTGCGCAACACAGCTTTGCCGGCTATGCAGGGCCCTCATCAAGCCCATTGGCAATTGCCTTCGATTTCCATATAGGATCGCCCAACTATAGATTCATGAGGTATGGGCGTGACTGCTACATTCGACAAGGTTGCCGACATCATTGCTGAGACGAGCGAAATCGATCGCGAGACGATCACGCCGGACAGCCACACTATCGACGATCTCGGGATCGACAGCCTGGACTTCCTCGACATCGTGTTTGCGATCGACAAGGAATTCGGCATCAAGATCCCGCTGGAAAAGTGGACGCAGGACGTCAACGAGGGCAAGGCTGCGACGGAAGAGTATTTCGTCCTGAAGAACCTCTGCGCCAAGATCGACGAATTGCGGGCTGCCAAGGCCTGAGGCCGCGGCGACCGGCTGCGTTTAGCGGCTTTGCGCCGGATCCCCGGCGCCTTTGGCTTGCGGCCTGCCGTCCTCGGCAGGCCTTTCGATTTCCGGAACCTGCCGGAGGCATAAGCGATGTTGTTAGAATATTTTCAGATGATTGACCGGGTAGAGGCCGTTGACGGTGCGCGTCGCGTGCTGAAGGCCCGTTCGGTCGTGCCGTCGAAGAGCCCGGTTTTCGAGGGCCATTTCCCCGGCATGCCGCTCGTTCCGGGTGTACTGCTGATCGAGACCATGGCGCAGGCGTCCGGCTTTCTCGTGCTGGCAGCGACGGATTTTGCCGCCATGCCTTTCCTGATGACCGTCGATGGCGCCAAGATGCGCACCTTCGTCGCGCCCGATGCGGTGCTCGACATCGAGGCGGTGCTGGAGCATGACGGGTCGGGTTATGCCGTAACCAAGGCGAAGATCTCATCCGCCGGCAAGAAGGTTTGTGATGCGCAGCTCAAGCTGCGCACCATGCCGTTTGCCGAAGTGCCGCTCGCGGATATTGTGCGCAAGCGTGCGGAAGAGGTGGGTTTGTTCGAGGCGCTCGCGGCGTCTGCGGAAGGGAAGTGAGCATGGCCAAGGCGAACAACGATGTGGTGATCACCGGCGTCGGCATCGTCACCTGTCACGGTGTCGGGGCTGAGGCCCATGTGGAAATCCTCGGCGGTACGACGGCGCCGGAGCTGAAGATCGAGACGGAGCGCTTTGCGCCCTATCCGGTCCATCCGATGCCGGAGATCGACTGGAACCAGCAGATCGCCAAGCGCGGCGACCAGCGCCAGATGGAAAACTGGCAGCGCCTCGGCGTTTTCACCGCCGGTCTCGCGCTGGATGATGCCGGACTGAAGGACAATGCGGAAGCCTGCGGCACGATGGACATGATCGTGGCGGCCGGTGGCGGCGAGCGCGACATCACGGTGGATTCGCTGATCGTCGACGAGGGCCTGAAGCGCAACGACCGCGAACAGCTTTTGAACGAGAAACTGACGACGGAACTGCGCCCGACGCTCTTCCTCGCCCAGCTTTCCAACCTGCTCGCCGGCAACATCTCCATCGTGCACAAGGTCACCGGTTCCTCCCGCACCTTCATGGGCGAGGAAGCCGCGGGCATCAGCGCCGTCGAAACGGCGTTCCACCGCATTCGCGCCGGCCAGTCGACGCATACGCTGGTTGGCAGTGCGCTGGTTGCGGAGCGTCAGGACGTCATCCTGCTTTACGAGGCCATCGGCGCGCATGCGACCGGCGGCTGGACGCCGTTGTGGTCGCGTGACGAAGACGCCGGTGGCGGTATCATCACCGGTTCGGCTGCTGCGTTCCTCATCCTCGAATCCCGTGCGCATGCGGAAGCCCGTGGCGCGCGCATCTATGCAACGATCGACGCGATCGGCGGCGACCGCGGTTCACGCGACGAGGGCCGGCTGGAAGCCCGGCTTGAGCGCCTCGCTGAAGGCGCGCTCTCAGGTGGCGAGACCGTGGTCTTTTCTGGCGCATCCGGTGCGCATGATGCGACGGCACGCGAGAAGAGCTGGCTCGACAAGCGTTTTTCCGGCAGTGCTCTGCGCGGCTACAGTGCCGTGATCGGCCAGTCGCTCGAAGCGCAGTTCCCGCTCGGCCTGGCGCTTGCCGCGCTGACGCTCGGCGGCGGCGTTACGGTCGCCCCGTTCGACACGGCGGTGGAAACAGCCATGACCGCGCCTGCCGCGACCGCCGTCGTGACGACGGTTGGCCATTCGCGCGGCGAAGGTGTCGCAATCCTTTCGGCAGAGAAGTGAGGTTCCGGCCATGACGAACGCCGCTTACAGGGATCATCTCGGTCGCCCGATCGTCGCCGTTACCGGCATGGGTGTCATCACCTCGCTGGGGCAGGGGCTCAAGGACAACTGGACCGCGCTCACCGGCGGCGTGTCCGGCATTCATGATATTACCCGCTTTCCGGTCGATGGCCTGAATACCCGTATTTCCGGCACGGTCGACTTCATCGACCTGCCGGTCGAAAATCCGGTCGAGCGCTCCTACGCCTATGCGCGCGCGACGACGGACGAGGCACTGGCGCAGGCCGGCCTTTCCGGCGAGTTCGGCGGACCGCTCTTCCTTGCTGCCCCGCCGATAGAGCCCGACTGGCGCGACCGGTTTGCGCTCGCCGACCGCGCGCCGCCATCGCAACGTCCGGGCGATGCCTATGACCGTTTCCTTGCCGTGCTGCGGGGCAAGCCCGAGCCGGCGTTGCATGAGGCCTGGGCGTTCGGCGCGATCTCCGAGCGTCTTGCCGACCGCTACGGCACGCGTGGTCTGCCGGTAACGCTGTCGACCGCCTGCGCTTCGGGCGCCACGGCGATCCAGCTCGGCGTTGAGGCGATCCGCCAGGGCCGCACCGACCGGGCGCTCACTGTCGGGACCGATGGCTCGGTGACGGCTGAGGCTTTGATCCGCTTCGCGCTGCTCTCGGCGCTCTCGACCCAGAACGATCCGCCGACCAAGGCATCAAAACCGTTCAGCAAGGACCGCGACGGTTTCGTCATCGCCGAAGGTGCTGCGACGCTCGTGCTGGAATCGCTCGAATCCGCCATCGCTCGCGGTGCGAAGGTACTCGGCATCCTCAAGGGCTGCGGCGAGAAGGCGGACCATTTCCACCGCACGCGGTCTTCGCCGGATGGTGCCCCGGCTATTGCAACGATCCGCGCAGCACTGGAAGATGCCGGCATCGACGAGAGCGGCATTGGCTATATCAACGCCCATGGCACCTCGACGCCGGAAAACGACAAAATGGAATATCTTTCCATGTCGACCGTCTTCGGAGAAAAGCTGGCGGGCATCCCGGTTTCGTCGAACAAGTCGATGATCGGCCACACGCTGACGGCCGCCGGTGCGGTCGAGGCGGTGTTCTCGATCCAGACCATGCTGACCGGCACCCTGCCGCCCACCATCAACTACCAGAATCCCGACCCGGCAATCGTGCTCGACGTCGTGCCGAACGTGAAGCGCGACAAGCAGGTGACTGCCGTGCTTTCGAACTCCTTCGGTTTCGGCGGCCAGAACGCCAGCCTCGTCATGACGGCCGAACCGGCCTGATAGGAACAAGACCATGCGCGCCCTCCAGCTTCTCGACGACCGCAAGCTCGAACTGACCGACATCCCGGAACCGGACGCTCCCGGCCCGGGCGAGGTGACGTTGCGCGTGAAGGCCGTAGCTCTCAACCATATCGACGTCTGGGGCTGGCGCGGCATGGCGTTCGCCAAGCGCAAGATGCCACTCGTCATCGGCGCGGAAGCGGCCGGCGTCGTCGAGACGCTCGGCCCGGGCGTTTCCAATGTTCTGCCCGGACAGCTCGTCTCCATCTACGGCGCGCGCACCTGCGGCCTCTGCAAGCCCTGCCGTGAAGGCCGCGACAATCTCTGCGAACATGTCGGCGGCGTGCATGGCTTCCATCTCGACGGCTTTGCGCAGGAGAAGGTAAACCTTCCCGCCCGTCTGCTTGTGCCGGCACCGCCCGGTATCGACGCGGTTGCCGCCGCGCTCGCACCCGTCACCTTCGGCACGGTCGAGCACATGCTGTTCGACAATGCCAAGCTTGAGCCCGGCGAGACGATCCTCGTTCACGCCGGCGGTTCCGGCATTGGTTCGGCGGCCATCCAGCTCGCCAAGAAGACCGGCTGCACCGTCATCACCACCGTCGGCTCGAACGACAAGATCGAGAAGGCCAAGGCGCTCGGTGCCGATCATGTCATCAACTATCGCGAAGACCGCTTCGAAGGCGTGGTCCGCAAGCTGACCAAGAAGAAGGGCGTCGACGTCGTCTTCGAACATGTCGGCAAGGACACATGGGCGGGCTCGATGCTGTGCATGAAGCGCGGCGGCCGTCTCGTCACCTGCGGCTCGACATCCGGTGTGTCGACCGACCTGAACCTGATGATGCTCTTCCAGCAGCAGTTGAAGCTGCTCGGCTCGTTTGGCTGCCGCATGGAGAACATGGCGAATGCCATGCAGAAGATGGCGCGCGGCGTCGTCCAGCCGGTCATCGATACGGAAGTCACCTTCGACGGTATCGCAACGGCACTTGAACGCATGGAATCGCGCCAGATCTTCGGCAAGATCGTCCTGAGACTGGACTGACACGCGTGAAGATGATCGTCACACGCCTTGTCCTGGCGCTCCGGAACACACAGCAATGGCTGGTGGCGCAGTTCGCCTTCGGCCTGCTCAATCTCCTGAAGCTGCTGCCGGCCGACCGGGCGATCCATTTTGCCGACCGCGTGGCGCGCTGGATTGGCCCCAAGACGAGCCGGCACAAGCTGACGCTGACAAATCTGCGCAACGCTTTTCCGGAAAAGCCTGAGGCGGAGATCGAGGCGATCGCGCTCGACGCCTGGGGCAATATGGGCCGGCTTGCCGCCGAATACGTCTTTCTCGACCGGTTGTTCGATTTCGATCCTGAGCGTTCAACACCGGGCCGGATCGAGGTGTCGGGCATACCGCTGTTCCTCGATCTGCGCGAAAATCCGCGGCCCTTCATCGTCTTTACGGCGCATACCGGCAATTTCGAACTGCTGCCGGTGGCCGGCGCGTCCTTCGGGCTTGATGTGACCGTGCTTTTCCGGCCACCGAACAATCCCTACGTTGCCGACAAGGTGTTCGAATTCCGGCGCGCCCGCATGGGCAATCTGGTGCCGTCCCATGCCGGCTCCTCCTTCACGCTTGCCCGCAAGCTGGAGGCTGGCGGTCCGGTCGGTGTTCTGGTCGATCAGAAGTTCAACAGGGGACTGCACACGAAATTCTTCGGGCGCGACGTGCAGACCAATCCGCTGCTCGCCAAGCTCGTGCGCCAGTTCGACTGCGAGGTCTATCCGGCCCGTTGCATTCGCCTGCCCGGCAATCGCTACCGGCTGGAGCTGGAGCCGGCAATGCAGGTTCCCCGCAAGGAGAACGGCGCCGTCGATGTCGATGCGACCGCCCAGATGCTCAACGACAAGGTGGAGCAATGGGCGCGGGAATATCCCGGCCAATGGCTTTGGTACCACGATCGGTGGAATATCAAGCGCGGCCTTATTACTTGAGTGCTCACTATTTTTTCTTTTCATTTCAATTTTGAATACGTTCAGTTTTCCGAATTATGCGACTTTTGGCTAATTCGGGTTTGACATCCTCCCGTTCGCTGTTACCATTTTGCTAATGTAAGCGCTTTGGATAGCATATTTGGGGAGTAAGGATCAAAGCTGCATATCGCTTCCGGACAGTTTAAATAATGTAGTGATGCAATTGCTGTAGATTTCTCAGCAATTCAGGGAGCATGAATTGAAAGCTCTTGTAGAGTTGTTCTGGTTTAAGTATTCGCAACTCCAGCACGCGGTGAAGACGGGAAATGAACGTCTCGTTTCCATGCTGGACAAGGAAATCGAACCCGCTCTGGCGGCTGTGCTGAACAGGGAAGCCAACGACGCCTTCGAGCTGCGGTCCCAGTTCCAGTTCGTGGTGGATCTTCTCAGGGAAGAATCGGATGACCGGGCCTGCGTGCTCCGGCAGGCGCATAATCTCAAGATTTTGCTGGATCGACATTTTGGCACCGAGGAAACCGCAACGCCGTTCGCGTTGAAGCTGCCGGAGGTCGTGCGCCCTGTCACAGCGCCGCGTCTGGTGGAGGACGGGCTGCTAAACGAGGCTATCCTCGACAGTCTGCCGGACCGCGTTGCCGTCATCGCGACGGACTATCGCTATATCTATTCCAACCCGCTCAATGCCGAACGCCTTCGCGAAAAGCCCATCGACCTCGTGGGGCGCCATGTCGTGGAGTTTCTCGGCAAGAAGCGCTTCGAGAGCCGCGCGAAGCGGCAACTGGATCGCTGCTTTGCCGGCGAGGTGATCGAATACGATTACATTTCTGCACGCCGCGGCAATGCGCTCACGCGCTGCCGTATGACGCCCTGCCTGTCGGCGGCTGGAAACGTGCTCGGCGCCATCCTCGTGCTGCAGGACGTGGTGGAGACGCGCGGGCCGATCGCGGCCTGAGTGTTCAGGACGCCAGACCGGCGCCGCGCAGCATGAACTGCTGTTCGAAGGCGATATGGCGCCGGATCGATTCGAAGAAGCCGCGGAGCATGTAGCCCGCGGCTTCTGCGTTTACGGTGTCATCGCCACTGCCGAGGCGCGTCAGTGTGTCGGTCAGTTCCTCCGCGAAGCATTCGTCCTCGACATGCTCGAATTTCAGCCGGGCGATGGACACTGTCAGTTCGAGGTCGCCGGCGCCCTTGCTTTCCAGCAGCGGGAACAGCGCTTCCTCCTCATAGCGATGCACGCCGTTGACCAGCGGAATCAGCGATTTGGCAGCATAGATGCATTTTTGGCGATTGACGCTCGCCGGCAGGCTGTCGGCGATTTCCTCCAGTGCCGTGCAGAGCGTCAGCTGCGTGTCGTGGGCTTTTTTCAGCCAGTCGAGTGAAACGGCATCTGTCGGACGATCCGAAAGCAGCCGGGCGATATCTGCATAGTCTGTCATGTCATGCTTCCTCGTTTGGAGGGGCCGCGGGTGTCACGACGCGCGGCTGCGTCAACCTGTCCCTTTGATGCCGTCCGCTTCCGCTCCCTGCCTTGATCCATGTCAAGGATGCTTCCGTGCGCATCTGCGAAGCGTCAATCGAGCGCAAAGGCCGATTCCGTGCGGGAGCCGGCCGGAGCGAGAAATTGACCAGTTGGGGGATGCCAACGATGAAATATGTAACGGAAACGATCGTCCTGGCCGTCGGCGCGTTCATCGCGCTGCTCGGTGCGGCATTCGCCCAGGACAGGCTCTTCGAGGCCCATATGTGGGTCCTCTTCTTCGTGCTGCTTGCCAGCACGCTCTTCATGATCCGGCGCATCTCCTTTGCGCCGGCCACCGCCGCCAAGTCGTCCCAGGATGACGACGGCTATTTCGACGAGGTGATCCGCTACGGCGTCATCGCGACGGTGTTCTGGGGCGTCGTCGGCTTCCTGGTCGGCGTCGTCGTCGCTGCGCAGCTTGCCTTCCCCGACCTCAATATCGAGCCGTGGTTCAATTTCGGCCGCGTGCGCCCGCTGCACACTTCGGCGGTCATCTTCGCCTTCTGCGGCAACGCGTTGATCGCGACTTCGTTCTATGTCGTGCAGCGCACCTCGCGCGCCCGCCTTTTCGGCGGCAATCTCGGCTGGTTCGTGTTCTGGGGCTATCAGCTCTTCATCATCATGGCCGCCACCGGCTATCTGCTCGGCATCACGCAGGGCAGGGAATATGCCGAGCCGGAATGGTATGTCGACATCTGGCTGACCATCGTCTGGGTCGCCTATCTGATCGTCTTCCTCGGCACGATCATGACCCGCAAGGAACCCCACATCTATGTGGCTAACTGGTTCTTTCTCGCCTTCATCGTCACCGTCGCGATGCTGCATATCGTCAACAACCTGGCCGTCCCGGTCTCGTTCCTTGGCGTGAAGAGCTACTCGGCTTTTTCCGGCGTGCAGGACGCGCTGACCCAGTGGTGGTACGGCCACAATGCCGTCGGCTTCTTCCTGACGGCTGGCTTCCTCGGCATGATGTACTATTTCGTGCCCAAGCAGGTGAACCGGCCGGTCTATTCCTACCGCCTGTCGATCATCCACTTCTGGGCCCTGATCTTCATGTACATCTGGGCCGGCCCGCACCACCTGCACTATACGGCGCTGCCGGACTGGGCGCAGACGCTCGGCATGGTCTTCTCGATTATGCTCTGGATGCCCTCGTGGGGCGGTATGATCAACGGCCTGATGACGCTCCAGGGCGCCTGGGACAAGATCCGTACCGACCCGATCGTGCGCATGATGGTCATGGCGATCGCCTTCTACGGCATGGCGACCTTCGAAGGCCCGATGATGTCGATCAAGTCGGTCAATTCGCTCAGCCACTACACGGACTGGACGATCGGCCACGTACATTCGGGCGCGCTCGGATGGAACGGCCTCATCACCTTCGGCGCGATCTATTTCCTCGTGCCAAAACTGTGGAAGCGTGAGCGGCTCTACTCGATCCGCATGGTCAACTGGCACTTCTGGCTCGCCACCCTCGGTATCGTCGTCTACGCGGCCGTCATGTGGGTTGCCGGCATCCAGCAGGGCCTGATGTGGCGCGAATACGACGAGCAGGGCTTCCTGGTCTACTCGTTCGCCGAAACGATCGCCGCCATGTTCCCCTACTACGTGCTGCGTGCCGTCGGCGGTGGGCTGTTCCTGCTGGGTGCGCTCATCATGGCCTACAACGTGACCATGACAATCCTCGGCTACCAGCGTGACGAGGCCCCGATCCCGGGTGCCACGCCCGCGCTCCAGCCGGCCGAATAGGAGGGGACGCGATGTCCATTCTTGATAAACACGCCATCCTTGAACGCAACGCGACGCTTCTCCTCGTCGGCTCGCTGCTCGTCGTCTCCATCGGCGGCATCGTCGAGATCGCCCCGCTGTTCTACCTCGAAAACACGATCGAGAAGGTGGAGGGCATGCGGCCTTACTCGCCGCTGGAGCTTGCCGGTCGCGACATCTACGTCCGCGAGGGCTGCTACACCTGTCATAGCCAGATGATCCGGCCGTTCCGCGACGAGGTGGAGCGCTACGGGCACTACTCACTGGCGGCGGAGTCGATGTACGACCATCCGTTTCAATGGGGCTCGAAGCGCACGGGGCCGGATCTCGCCCGCGTCGGCGACCGCTACTCGAACGAGTGGCACGTCCAGCACCTGATCGAGCCGCGCTCGGTCGTGCCGGAATCGGTGATGCCGAGCTACTCCTTCCTCAAGGAGACGCCGGTCGATGTGAAGGCCATCACGATGCACCTGTCGGCCAACCGCGCCGTCGGCGTGCCCTATACGGACGAGATGCTGGAAAACGCCGCAGCCGACATGAAAGCACAGGCCGATCCGAACGCCGACACATCCGGCATCGAGGCGCGCTATCCGAAGGCCAAGCTCGGCGACTTCGACGGCGACCCAGCAAAGCTGACCGAAATGGACGCGCTCGTCGCCTATCTGCAGATGCTCGGCACGCTGGTGGACTTCTCCACCTATGACGACGCCGCCGGTTACCGCTGAGGAGGGACCCATGGAAACCTATACCGCCATGCGCCACTTCGCCGACAGCTGGGCGCTTCTCGCCATGACGCTGTTCTTCCTGGCCGTCGTCGCCTTCGTCTTCCGCCCCGGCGCCCGCAAGGCCGCCGAACGGGCCGCTGAAATCCCTCTCAAGGAGGACTGATCATGGCCGAGAAACATATTGACGAAATCTCGGGCGTCGAAACCACCGGCCACGAATGGGACGGTATCCGGGAACTCAACAACCCGATGCCGCGCTGGTGGGTCTGGACGTTCTACGCCACGATCCTCTGGGCGATCGGTTACACGATCGCGTTTCCGGCCTGGCCGCTGATCTCCGATGCGACGACCGGCATGCTTGGATGGTCGAGCCGCGCCAACATCGCAACCGAGCTTGCCAGCGCCAAGCAAGCGCAGGCCATCATGGTCGATCGCATCGCCAAGTCCTCCCTGCAGGAGATCATGGCCGATCCGCAGCTTTCGCAATTCGCGATCGCCGGTGGCGCCTCGGCCTTCAAGGTCAACTGTGCGCAGTGCCATGGCTCGGGTGCTGCGGGCTTCGTCGGCTTCCCGAACCTCAACGACGACGACTGGGTCTGGGGCGGCACGGTGGACAACATCTACCAGACGATCGCCCATGGCATCCGTCATCCGGGTGACGACGAGACCCGCGTCTCCGAGATGCCCGCCTATGGCGATATTCTCCAGCCCGAGGAAATCAAGCAGGTCGCGGCTTTCGTCGTCAACCTGACGGGCACGCCTGCGGATGCCGGCATGGTCGAACCCGGCAAGCAGATCTTTGTTGACAACTGCGCCGCCTGCCACGGCGAGGACGCCAGGGGCAACCACGAGATGGGCGCCCCGAACCTTGCCGATGCGATCTGGCTGAAGGGCGAGGGGGAGGCTGCCATCGCCGCGCAGATCAAGTCGCCGAAGCATGGTGTCATGCCCGCCTGGCTGCCGCGTCTCGGAGACCCGGCGGTCAAGCAGCTCGCCGTCTTCGTGCATTCGCTGGGCGGCGGCGAGTAAGCACTGGACACTTTCAAGCAAGAAGGCCGCGGTTTCCGCGGCCTTTTTCATGCCACGACGGTGTTGCGGCCCGCCGATTTTGCCCGGTAGAGATTGCGGTCGGAGGCCGCAAGCGCCTCCGCCGGGTCGAAGCGCGGCGCGCAGTGGAAGGCGCCGATGCTGATGCCGAGCGGGATACGTTGGCCGGAGGGTGCAATGAGGTCGATCGCCTCCACGGCCTCACGTATGGTCTGGGCGTGGTCGAGCATGCGCTCGGTCGAGGCTGCATGCAGGAAGATCGCAAACTCCTCGCCGCCCAGCCGGCCAACGAGATCGTCCTCCAGCGGGAGTTCGGAAAGCAGGCCACCGACACGCGCGAGTGCTTCATCGCCTGCCGCATGACCAAAGCGGTCGTTGACCGACTTGAAATGATCGAGATCGAGGAACAGCAGGCCGCCATGTATGCCAGCGTCGCTCCGGGCCGCCAACTCGGCCATGAAGGTCGCGCGATTGAGGAGGCCGGTGAGTGCATCGCGCTGCGCCTGGTGCTGGAGGCGGGCATAGGCGACCGAAAGCTCGTCCTTTGCCGCAGCGAGCGCGGTATTGGCCGAGCGCAGCTTCTCGGCCAGATAGAAATGCACGAACGAGGCGGGGATGGAGATGACGATGGGACAGACGATCGTCATGACGAGACCTGCGCCGGCAACCTCGCCGCCCATCAGCGGCACGAAGGCGAAGCTGATGAGAAGGGATGCCAGCGTGGAGAGCACGGCGACCAACAGTGTCTTGCCGAGGATTTTGTACATAAACGGGCCCGCGTTCGTTTGATCGCAGGCCCTGCCTAGGAGCGTCTGATTGAAAAAGCCTGAATTCCTTCGCTAAAAATCGCCAGGGCAATCATATTGACGCTGCGAAAGGCCGATTACCGGTCGGACCAGACCGCAAGCTCGTAGCCGTCGGGGTCCGCGAACTGGAAACGCCGCCCGCCGGGGAAGGCGAAGATGGGTTTCACGATCGTTCCGCCCGCCTTTTCCACCCGGCCGAGCGCGTCTTCGAGATCGTCGGCAAAGAGGATGACGAGCGGTCCGCCCTTGGTGGAGACCGGTGCGAGCGTCGTGAAGCCGCCGGTGAGACGGCCGTCCTGAAATTCACAGTATTGAGGGCCGAAGTCCGTGAACGTCCAGCCGAAGGCGCCGCCGTAGAAGGCCTTGCTCCGGGCAATGTCGGTGACGTTGAATTCGATATAGTCGATCTTGCGATCGGCACCCTTGCCACTCATCGCGGGTTCTCCTTGTCTTCCATCAATCTTTTCAGTGTCTCGAGGTCGCGGGCGATGTGCGCCGCATCCGACTCGAAGGCTGCATCGTCCATACCCGGTTGGCGCAGCAGCGTGAACATCACCTCCGCACCATCGCCATTCGGCACGACGCGCAGCGCATTGTCGACGACGACGCCGTTTGGCAGCGTTACCCTATGGTCGATGACACCAAACGCGTTCGGCGGCGCAAAGCGCACGCGCACATCACCGATCGGCCCGCCATCGGCGATCCAGTCCTCGCCGTCGCGTGTCAGGCCCGCGGCAAGGCCTGAGGCCCAGAGCGGCATGTTTTCCGGCTGGGCGGCAAAGGCATAAACCGCGCGCCAGTCGCGCGCGATGGATCGGTGGACGATGCGGGCGGGAACGGTGGTCATCGCTGTCTCCTCTTTCCGGAGAATAGAGGAAATGGTGGGCAAATGTCGAACGAAAAGTGAACATCTTGTCGCGCGTGCGTGCGAAGCTGACTTGCGTGGGACCCTGATGCGGCAACCCGCCACGTCCGCCTATGTCCGAAACTTGACGTAGATCAACGATGGCGGGGCTTGTTGTCGTCATTGTGGTGGCACAACGACAGGTGCGGCCGAGTCCCATGCAACAGAATACCACCACGATCTACAATTCCATCGAGCGACACGAGGCGGAGCCGGTCAATTCGGCGAAGGTTCGCAAACCGCTCTACGAAAAGCGCAAGAAGATCTTTCCAAAGCGCGCGGAGGGGCGTTTCCGCCAGTTCAAATGGCTGGTCATGCTGGTGACGCTCGGCATCTACTACCTGACGCCGTGGATCCGCTGGGACCGGGGCCCGCATGCGCCGGACCAGGCGGTTCTCGTCGATCTCGCCGGCCGTCGCTTTTATTTCTTCTTCATCGAGATCTGGCCGCAGGAATTCTTCTTCGTCGCGGGCCTGCTCGTCATGGCGGGTTTCGGGCTGTTTCTCGTGACTTCGGCGGTCGGCCGGGCCTGGTGCGGCTATGCCTGTCCGCAGACCGTCTGGGTCGATCTCTTCCTCGTCGTGGAACGGGCGATCGAGGGCGACCGCAATGCGCGCATCAAGCTCGATACCGGCCCGTGGACGCTCGACAAGGTCTGGAAG
Source organism: Shinella sp. (assembly GCF_052438155.1). NCBI lineage: Bacteria > Pseudomonadati > Pseudomonadota > Alphaproteobacteria > Hyphomicrobiales > Rhizobiaceae > Shinella > Shinella sp. The sequence continues at coordinate 779,656 of NZ_JBQVPI010000001.1, forward strand.
CGCGTCAGCAAACATGCCGTCTGGCTGGTGATCGCGGTTGCGACCGGCGGTGCGTGGATCTTCTATTTCGCCGATGCGCCGACGCTGCTCGTCAATTTCGCGACTTTGCAGGCCCCGCCTGTCGCCTACATCACCGTCGCGATCCTGACGACGACGACCTACATCTTCGGCGGGCTGATGCGCGAGCAGGTCTGCACCTATATGTGCCCGTGGCCGCGCATCCAGGCGGCGATGCTCGATGAAAGCTCGCTTGTCGTCACCTACAACGACTGGCGCGGCGAGCCGCGCTCGCGCCATGCCAAGAAGGTGGCCGCTGCCGGCGAGAGCGTTGGCGATTGCGTCGATTGCAACGCCTGCGTCGTCGTCTGTCCCATGGGCATCGATATCCGCGATGGCCAGCAGATGGAGTGCATCACCTGCGCGCTGTGCATCGACGCCTGCGACAACGTGATGGACAAGATCGGCAAGGAGCGAGGCCTCATCGCCTATGCCACCCTATCGGACTATGCGGCCAACATGGCGCTCGCCACGGCAGGTGGCGCGGTGCCGGTCGATCCCAAGCGCGTGCGTGATGCCGATGGCCGCTTCGACGAGAAGGTCCGTCACTTCAACTGGCGCATCATTTTTCGCCCGCGCACGCTGCTCTATTTCGGTATCTGGTCGCTGGCCGGGCTGGCGCTGCTTTATGCACTCCTGTCGCGCGACCGGCTGGACATGAATGTCATCCATGACCGTAACCCCCAGTTCGTGGTCGAATCCGACGGGTCGATCCGCAATGGCTATGCCGTAAAACTGCTCAACATGATCCCGGAACCGCGCGTCATCACGGTGTCGATCGAGGGCATGCCTGGCGCCACCATGAAGATTGCCGGCCATGCCGGCGCGGTCGGCCGTAGCGTCGATGTGCCGGTCGACCCGGACAAGGTGACGGCGCTGCGCGTCTTCGTCACCCTGCCGAAGGATCGCCTTACCGAAGCGGCCGAAGGCTTCCAGATCATCGCCGAAGACCGCCAGGGCCACGAGCGCGACGTCTACTCCGCCAACTTCAACACGCCGGGAGCAAAATGATGGCTATGCAAAACAAGGAGCAGGGTTTCGTCTTCACCGGCTGGCACATGCTCGGCATCATGGTGCTGTTTTTCGGCACCATCATCACCGTCAACATGATCATGGCCTGGAATGCCTCCAACAGCTGGAGCGGCCTTGTCGTGCAGAACACCTACGTCGCCAGCCAGCAATTCAACGGCAAGGTGGCCGAGGCCAAGGCGCATGCTGCGAGCGGCATCGAGGGCAGTCTGGTGATCGAGAACGGACGCATCGCCTATCGTGTCGTCGACGCCAAAGGTGCGCCGGTTGTCGCCAACGAGGTTGCCGCCACCTTCAAGCGCCCGGTCGATGAGCGCGAAGATTTCACGCTCGCGTTGGAGCCGGCCGGGTCGGGGCTGTTCGTTGCGGAAAGAGACGTTCCCGTCGGCCAGTGGATCGTTGATATCAGCACGAAACAGGACGGCGCAAAGGTGTTCCACCAGACCCTCCGGACCATTGTCGCGGGAGGGGCGAAATGAGCTGCTGCGCACCCGGCACGGAAGGCGCCGCCGAGGTGGCGCGTCTATCGCACGCCTTGCCGTCGTCGGAAGAGTTGCTGCTTGCGAGCCGTCCGGTGGGCGAGGGGCTGCGACAGAGCGAGCTGAGCGTGCCGGGCGTGCATTGCGGCACCTGCATCACCACCATCGAGGCTGCATTGAACGCCTTGCCGGCAGTGGTTCGTGCGCGCGTCAACCTTTCCACCCGCCGGGTCTCGGTGGTCTGGATGGAGGATATGGACGGTCTGCGCACCGATCCGCAGGCCTTTGCTGCCGCCATCCGGGATACCGGCTACGACACGCATCTCTTTTCGTTCGCAGCAGAGGGTGATGATGCGCTGCGCAACCAGTTGATCCGCGCCGTCGCCGTCGCAGGCTTTGCCGCGACGAACATCATGCTGCTCTCGGTTTCGGTGTGGTCCGGGGCCGAGGCCGCGACGCGTGACCTGTTCCACTGGATCTCCGCCTTCATCGCCGGTCCGACGCTGATCTATGCCGGCCGCTTTTTCTACCAGTCGGCCTGGAATGCGTTGCGTCACGGCCGCACCAACATGGACGTGCCGATCGCGCTCGCCATCACGCTGTCCTACACGGTCTCGCTCTGGGAAACCGTGCACAGCGCCGAACATGTGTGGTTCGATGCGACGGTGAGCCTGCTGTTCTTCCTGCTCATCGGGCGCACGCTGGACCATGTCATGCGTGACCGTGCGCGCTCCGCAATAACCGGTCTTGCGCGCCTTTCGCCGCGTGGCGCCATGGTGGTGCGGCCGGACGGTACACGCGACTACCGTCCGGTGGAGGAGATCGCGGTCGGAGAGCATCTCTCCATTTCCGCCGGCGAACGCATCCCCGTCGATTGCCGTGTGCTGTCAGGTGCCAGCGATGTCGATCGCTCGATTGTCAACGGCGAGAGCGATCCGCTGGCTGCTGCACCCGGCACGCAACTGGAAGCAGGGGCGATGAACCTCACCGGTTCGCTGCTGGTGGAAGCCGTCGCGACCGCGCGCAATTCGTTCCTTTCGGAGGTCATCGGCCTCATGGAAGCCGCCGAAGGTGGCCGGGCGCGCTATCGCCGCATCGCCGACCGCGCCGCGCAGATCTATTCGCCGGCCGTGCATCTCCTGGCGCTCGTCTCCTTTCTCGGCTGGGGTTTTTATGATGGTGACTGGAAGCATGCCATGCTCGTCGCCATCGCGGTCCTGATCATCACCTGCCCCTGCGCGCTCGGCCTTGCCGTCCCGGTCGTGCAGGTCGTGGCGGCGGGCCGGCTTTTTGCCGGTGGCGTCATGGTCAAGGACGGATCCGCCATGGAGCGCCTTGCCGAAATCGACACAGCTGTCTTCGACAAGACCGGTACGCTGACGCTCGGCAAGCCGCGCCTTGTCGACAGGGAGACGGCGAACCGTTCCCATCTTGCCCTCGCGGCGGCGCTGGCTTCCCATTCGCGACATCCACTCTCGTTGGCGCTGGCGGCAGCCAATGCCGGCCCCATGCCGGTCATCGAAGCGGTGAGCGAGATTGCCGGGGGTGGTCTGGAGGCCGTGACCTCGCAAGGCGTGCTTCGTCTTGGCAGCCGTGCCTTCGCCTGCGGCAAGTCCTTGGTGGGTGAGGAGGCGCATGGGCTTTCCGAGGTGGTGCTGTCGCGTGACGGCTCGGTGCTGGAAACCTTCCGTTTCGAAGATGCGGTGCGCACCGGCGCGGCGGAGGCCATAAGGGCTCTCAAGCGCGAGCGGGTCGAGATGGCGATCCTCTCCGGCGACCGTGCGCCGGCCGTTTCGCGCGTTGCCGGCATGCTCGGTATCGGCCATTGGCGCGCTGCCCTGTCGCCGCGCGAAAAGACGGAAGCGGTTGCCGAGCGTGCCGCGGCCGGGCGCCATGTGCTGATGGTCGGCGACGGCATCAACGATGCGCCGGCGCTTGCGGCAGCCCACGTCTCGATCGCTCCAGCGACGGCGGCGGATGTCGGCCGGCAGGCGGCGGATTTCGTGTTCCTGCATGAAAGCCTCGAAGCCATACCCTTCGCTTTCGAGACCGTGCGGCGTGCCGACCGGCTGATCCGGCAGAATTTCGCGCTTGCCGTCGGCTACAACGTCATCGCCGTGCCCGTCGCAATTCTCGGCCACGCGACGCCGCTGATCGCCGCCATTGCCATGTCCACGTCATCGATCATCGTGGTGGTGAACTCGCTCCGCCTGCGCGGAAAATTGCCGGCCTTCGCAGCGCGTGCGACGGACGACGCCCGCCCGGCAGCATCTGTGGTGCAAGCCGCATGAACACGCTGATCTTCCTCATTCCCATCGCGCTCTTCCTCGGCGGACTGGGGCTTGCCGCCTTCGTCTGGTCGCTGAAGAGTGGCCAATATGACGATGTCGAAGGGGCGGCCTGGCGCGTGCTCGATGACGGCGATGACAAGCCCGGGCGGTAGAGTACGGTGCTCATTTATGGGGCCATGGAAAGCATGCAAGCGGCGGCTAAAATCCTCCCAAAGCCAAACAATCCCTTGTCGTAAATCGATTTGAATGCCAAAACACCACGGCTGGAGCCAAGGCTCCAAACTCTCTTTTTGCGCGGCGTTTCCGGCATGAGTCCGGACAAATCCCACGCCGCGCCATCCTACGGAGGTATGAACGTGGCACAGGCGGAAATCGGGCTTATCGGTCTCGGTGTTATGGGGTCGAATCTCGCGCTCAACATTGCCGAGAAGGGTAACAAGATCGCGGTCTTCAACCGCACGGTAGCGCGCACGAAGGAATTCTACGAGGAAGCTGGCGACCTCAAGAGCCAGATCGTGCCATGCGATACCATTGAGGAATTTGTTGCCGCCATCCGGCCGCCACGGCCGATCATCATCATGATCCAGGCGGGGGCTGCGGTCGACCAGCAGATGGAATTGCTGCGTCCGTACCTCGAGAAAAACGACATCATGATCGATGCCGGCAACGCGAACTTCCGTGACACGATGCGTCGCTTCGATGCGCTGAAGGATTCCGGCCTGACCTTCATCGGCATGGGCGTTTCCGGCGGTGAAGAGGGCGCGCGCCACGGCCCGTCCATCATGGTCGGCGGCAAGGAAGACTCCTGGAAGCGCGTCGAGACCGTGCTGACCTCGATTGCCGCCAAGTACAATGACGATCCGTGTGTCGCGTGGCTCGGCGAAAACGGTGCCGGTCACTTCGTCAAGACCATCCACAACGGCATCGAATATGCCGACATGCAGATGATCGCCGAAATCTACGGCATCCTGCGCGATGGCCTGAAGATGAGCGCCTCCGAGATTGCCGACGTCTTCGCCGAGTGGAACAAGGGCCGCCTCGAATCCTACCTGATCGAGATTTCGGCAACGGTGCTCGCCGCCAAGGACCCGATCGGTGGTGGCCCGATGGTCGACATGATCCTCGACAAAGCCGGCCAGAAGGGCACGGGCAAATGGTCCGCCATCGAGGCGCAGAACATGGGCGTGCCCGCGACCGGCATCGAAGCCGCCGTTGCCGCCCGTTCCATCTCTTCGTTCAAGACCGAGCGTGAGGCCGCTGAAAAGATTCTCGGCCTGCCGGATGTTCCGGCCCTTCAGGTGTCCGACAAGGCTGCCTTCATCAAGGACCTCGAAAGCGCGCTGCTCGCCGGCAAGATCGGCGCCTATGCACAGGGTTTCGCGGTGATGTCCGCCGCCTCCAAGGAGTATAACTGGAACCTGCCGATGCCGACGATCGCCAAGATCTGGCGCGCTGGCTGCATCATCCGCTCGCAGTTCCTCGACGAGATCACAAGCGCGTTTACCAAGGCGCCGGATGCCGCAAACCTCATCGTCACCCCGGCCTTCGCCACGATGGTGAAGGGCACCGATGGCGCCCTGCGTCGTGTCGTCTCCGCAGCAGCGCTTCATGGCCTGCCGGTTCCGGCACTCGCCTCGGCGCTCGGCTACTTCGACAGCTACCGTCGCGCGCGCGGCACGGCCAACGTCATCCAGGCGCAGCGCGACTTCTTCGGCGCGCATGGCTTTGACCGCGTCGATGGTGCCGACAGCCACCATGGCCCGTGGGGCTCCGGCCTTAACGGCTGAGAATAACAAAGGCCCGGTCGAGAGACCGGGCCTTTTGCTTATGGGCGTTTGCGGCGACGTTAGGCGTAGAGGCCACGAAGATGCGGGCCGGCCACACCTTCCGATGCGGCAGCCGGGATAAGTTCGACCGATGCCCTGGGTGGCGGCATTCTCGTGCCGATGGCAAAAAGGATTGCGCTGCCGACGGCAAAGGCGGCAAAGAGCAGGAACATGCCGGGGCCGCCGAATGCACCCAGCATGAGGCCGCCGAAGGTAGGGCCGACAAAGTTGCCGACGGTCGAGAAGGAGTGGGCGCCGAAATAACTGCCCCGGTTGCGGTCGTTCGCGATGCCATCGACCAGCATGTATTCCGACGGCACGACGAGGATTTCCCCGATCGTGAAAATCACCATCGAGATCGCGAGGCTCCAGAAGCCGCTGGAGGCCAGGAAACCGAGTTCGCCCGCCAGAAACAGCAGGCAGCCGATCACCAGCGCGTTGAGGGCGTCGGCGCGCTCGATGAAGCGGCGGGCAAACGGGTTCCCCAGCAGGACGACGGCACCATTGATGGAGACGATGTAAGCAAAGATTTCCACGCCACCGGAGATGTTGCCGGCGAGATAGGGAGCGAGCGTTGCCGACCATTGGCCATAGACGGCGACCAGCAAGGTGCCGCCACCGACGAAGAAGGCCAGGCGTGGGTCTCGGATCGCGGTTTTGATGCTCTGAAGTATCGAGATTTTGGGCGCGGCGGCGGTTTCCCCACTATCCTGATACGCCGGGACTTTCAGCAGGTGCAGGGCAAGCGCAAACAGCGCATAGACGATGCCCGCGATGACGAAAAGCATGGTGGATGCAGCACCCGCGGCGATGCCGATCAGCGGACCGACGGCAAAGCCGAAATTGATCGCCGTATAGCGCCAGGAGAAATATTTGAGGCGCATCGGCTCGGGGCAAACGTCGCTCATCAGGGCGCGCGAAATCGGCTCGTTGATCGCGATGGCAACGGCCGCGACGATCTGGGCAAGGCAGAAGGCGAGAACCGTTTTGGCAATCCCCATCCCGGCCATAGCGATCGCCATGGAAAGGAGGGTAAGCGTCAGGACACTCTTGCGCCCGACCTTGTCGGACAGGGAGCCTGCAAACGGCGCCGCGACCGCCCCGACCAGAGGGCCGATCCCCAAGAGCACGCCGATCATGGCTGGGCCGAGCCCGAATGATTGCTGCAGCTTGATGGCGAGGAACGACAGCGTCATCGCCCTCGCGACATTCACGAAGCCTGCCCCGGCGACGAGGAACAGCACATAGTTCAATCTCTGCTTTTCGTGTCCCACTACTGGCCGCTCCGTCGCATTTCGCTTGCTCGTCGCGAACCACTTGATTCACGCGATCGCACTGCGATGCCGCAAAAATGGGCAGCCTGCAACAGCCACAAATCGCCACGCCGGATGCGTCAGCTCTCGTCCGTCGGAATCGGGTAGCTCAGCGTTTGCAGTTCTTCCGGCGGCTTGCCCTCGATGCGGGCGATCACGGCTTTCGCCAGTTCCCGGCCGGCAAGGCGAATGTCTTCCCGCATGATCACGACTTCCGGGCGAAGCCACTGCAGGAGCATGTGCGATTCCTTGGAGGCCAGGTCGATATCCTGCCCGAGCTTGCGGCCGGCCGCTTCAAGGGCGGCAATCAGTGCCACGGCACCGGAGCCGCTGCCGCAGACAATCCCGTCTGGCGCATCGGCGGCCGTGAGCATGGCTTCCCCGGCTCTACGGATATCGACGAGACTGGAATCAAGGTTGACCTGGCTGAACGGAACCGCCGTTGCGCCAAAATCGCGGATACCTTTTTCGAAACCGGCCTGCATGTGCAGGTGGAAGGTCAGGTAAGGCGGCGGCTGGAGCAGTGCTATACGCTTGCGGCCGCGCTCGACGAGCTTGCGCACACCCTCATAAGCGAAGCGTTCGTTGTCGAAATCGTGGTAGGGGTGAGTGAGCCCCATTTCCGTCCGCCCGTGGGTGGAGAAGGGGAAATTGCGCTCCATCATCAGCGCGACACGCGGATCCTTGGGCTCCGTGCGCGAAATGATCACGCCATCGGCTGCCCCGGTTTCCAGAACGTAGCGCACGGGGTCGAGCGCGTTGCCCTGCGTGCGGTAGGGCGTCACCACCAGGTGATACTGCGTCGAGGCAAGGATTTCGGATATGCCGACGACCATCGGGCTCGTCAGGCCCATGATCTCTTCCTCGAGGCTGAGGATCAGGCAGATGACATTCGTCTTGCCGGTGCGCAGGCGCACGCCGGCGCGATTGGGCTGGTAGCCGATCTGCCGGGCGACGAGGCGCACGCGCTCCTTCGTCTCGCTGCTGATGTCAGGCGCATCCTTCAGCGCGCGTGACACCGTGGTAATGCCAAGACCGGTCATGAAGGCGATCGTCTTCAGCGTCGGCCGTTCGCTGTTCGGCGAAAGCGTCGCTGTCTGGCCCTCGCTTGTCTTCTTGCTCATCCCCTGCCTGCCACCTCTCCGTATTAGCGCCCGGTTATACATTTTTTAACCTCGGCCGCTACTCCCCGCTGAAATTCCGATAAATCTGTAACGATGCAGCTCCTTTGTCGAGAGGAAAACAAGAGGATTTTCGTTCTCTGGCGCGAGAAATCCGGCATTGCACCGCAAAGTCATAAATTATGCGCTTGCGAAGTTTCACTCGCAGTTTGGGCTGATGATTTCGTGAAATAGTAAATTAAAACAATATGTTGCCCGCTATGTCGCGCTGCGTTGTGCCGTGCGCGATGTGGCCCTTCCCGGTAGCTGGCAACGCGTTCTTGGGTCGGAAGCCGATATTTGTGCGCCGAGCCTGTTGCGCGATTAAATCGATTGGGCTAGCTTTTTACTGCAACGTTTCAGTGAGGGAGGAAACTCATGAAAAATCGCTCTATGGCTGCTATCTTGGCAGCGACAGTGGTTCTGCCGTTCGCCGCAGCCAATGCGACCGATCTGGAAGTAACCCATTGGTGGACGTCCGGCGGGGAGGCCGCGGCGGTCGCTGAACTGGCAAAGGCTTTCGACGCGACGGGCAACAAGTGGGTCGACGGCGCCATCGCCGGCGCTGGCGGCACGGCGCGGCCGATCATGGTCAGCCGCATCACCGGCGGCGATCCGATGGCCGCCACGCAGTTCAACCACGGCCGCCAGGCCGAGGAACTGGTCGAGGCCGGGCTGATGCGCGACCTGACGGATGTCGCGACGCGCGAAAACTGGAAGGACATCATCAAGCCGGCAAGCCTGCTCGACGGCTGCACGATCGACGGCAAGATCTATTGCGCGCCGGTCAATATCCATTCCTGGCAGTGGTTGTGGCTCTCCAACGAAGCTTTTGAAAAGGCCGGCGTCGCCGTTCCGAAGAACTGGGACGAATTCGTCGCCGCAGCTCCGGCACTCGAAAAAGTCGGCATCGTTCCGCTCGCCGTCGGCGGTCAGCCGTGGCAGGCATCCGGTGCCTTCGACGTGCTGTTGCTGGCAATCGGCGGGAAGGACACCTTCTACAAGGTCTACAAGGACAAGGACGCCGACGTGGCTGCCGGTCCTGATATCGCCAAGATATTCAAGGCTGCCGAAGATGCCCGGCGCATGTCCAAGGGCACGAACGTGCAGGATTGGAATCAGGCGACCAACATGGTCATCACGGGCAAGGCCGGTGGCCAGATCATGGGCGACTGGGCACAGGGTGAATTCGCGCTCGCCGGCAAGGTTGCGGGCAAGGATTATACCTGCCTTCCGGGCCTTGGCGTGACCGACATGATTGCGACGGGTGGAGACGCCTTCTATTTCCCGATGCTTCAGGACGAGGAGAAGTCGAAGGCGCAGGAAGTGCTCGCCTCTACGCTGGTAAGTCCGGCAGCGCAGGTCGCTTTCAATCTGAAGAAGGGCTCGCTGCCGGTGCGTGGTGATGTCGATCTCGCCGCCGCCAACGACTGCATGAAAAAGGGTCTCGACATCCTCGCCAAGGGGAACGTGGTCGAATGGACGGACCAACTGCTTTCTGCCGACAGCCAGAAGCAGAAGGAGGATCTGTTCTCCGAGTTCTTCGCCAACGCATCGATGACGGCGGAGGACGCCCAGAAGCGTTTTGCCGACATCATCGCCTCGGCGGACTGACCAGCGATATGAGATCGCGGCCGGCGGCGTCCTGCTGTCGGCCGGTTCCGGCGACTGCTTCATGTAGGCGTCGTCCCATCGCTGACCAAGACCAAGGAGGAGTGACCCATGACGGGCCAGGCACACACCGGTCGCCCCAGTAAATTGCTGCGCAATCTCAGTTCCAAGATTGCCTCCATTCCCATGATGCTCACCGCCGTCGTCATCTTTCTCGGCGGCACGGTCTGGACGGTCGTCTATTCGTTCACCAATTCGAAACTGCTGCCGCGGGCGAACTTCGTCGGCTTCGACCAGTACGAGCGCCTCTGGGACGCGCCGCGCTGGATCATGTCGATCCAGAACCTTGCGATCTACGGCATCTTCACGCTCGTCTTCAGCCTGGTGGTCGGTTTCCTGCTGGCCGCGCTGATGGACCAGAAGATCCGTTTCGAGAATACGTTTCGCACGATCTTTCTCTATCCTTTCGCACTGTCGTTCATCGTTACCGGCCTCGTCTGGCAGTGGATTCTCAATCCGGAATTCGGCGTCCAGTCGGTGGTGCGCTCGCTCGGCTGGACGAGTTTCACCTTCGATCCGCTCTACAATGCCGACATCGTCATCTACGGCGTGCTGATCGCCGGGCTCTGGCAGGGCACGGGTCTTGTCATGTGCCTGTTGCTCGCGGGGCTGCGCGGTATCGACGAGGACATCTGGAAGGCGTCGCGTGTCGACGGCATCCCGATGTGGAAGACCTATCTCTTCATCGTCATCCCCATGATGCGGCCGGTCTTCATCACGACGCTCGTCATCATCGCGAGCGGCATCGTCAAGGTCTACGACCTCGTGGTGGCGCAGACCAGCGGCGGGCCGGGCATCGCGTCCGAGGTGCCGGCAAAATACGTCTACGACTACATGTTCCAGGCGCAGAACCTGGGGCAGGGCTTTGCCGCCTCCACCATGATGCTCGTCACCGTCGCCATCATCATCGTGCCATGGGCCTATCTCGAGTTTGGAGGGCGCAAGCGTGTCTGACAGCATTACTCTCAAAGCCGGCCCCGCACTTGCCGCAGCCACCAAAGCCGGTGTCGAACCGCGCGGCGCAAAACCGCGCCGTGCGCTCTCCGGCCGCAACATCATGCTCTACGGTACGCTCACCGTCGCGGCGCTCTATTACCTGCTGCCGCTCTACGTGATGGTCGTCACGTCCATGAAGGGCATGCCGGAAATCCGCCTCGGCAACATTTTTTCGCCGCCGCTGGAAGTGACCTTTGAACCTTGGGTGAAAGCTTGGGCGCAGGCCTGCACGGGGCTGAACTGCGATGGTCTTTCGCGCGGCTTCTGGAATTCCGTGCGGATCACCGTTCCCTCGACGCTGATCTCGATCCTCGTGGCATCGGTCAACGGCTATGCGCTGGCCAACTGGAAGTTCAAGGGTGCCGACCTGTTCTTCACCATCCTCATCGTCGGCGCCTTCATTCCCTATCAGGTGATGATCTACCCGATCGTCATCGTGCTGCGCGAAATGGGCATCTACGGCACGCTGACCGGCCTTGTCATCGTGCACACCATCTTCGGCATGCCGATCCTGACGCTGCTCTTCCGCAACTACTTCTCGTCGCTGCCGGAAGAGCTGTTCAAGGCGGCGCGCATCGATGGCGCCGGCTTCTGGCAGATCTATTTCCGCATCATGCTGCCCATGTCGCTGCCGATCTTCGTCGTCGCGATGATCCTTCAGATCACCGGCATCTGGAACGACTTCCTGTTCGGCGTCGTGTTCACGCGGCCGGAATATTACCCCATGACGGTGCAGCTCAACAACATCGTCAACTCTGTCCAGGGGGTGAAGGAATACAACGTCAACATGGCCGCGACCCTGCTCACCGGCGCGGTCCCGCTCATCGTCTATTTCGTGTCGGGACGGCTGTTCGTCCGCGGCATCGCCGCCGGCGCAGTCAAGGGTTAAGCCATGCAGAACTCTGTATCCATCAAGGACCTGTCTTTGAGTTTCGGCGCGGTTAACGTGCTGGAAAACCTCAATCTCGATATCGGTAATGGCGAGTTCCTCGTGCTGCTCGGCTCGTCCGGCTGCGGGAAGTCGACGCTGCTCAACTGCATCGCCGGCCTCTTGGAGCCAACCGGTGGGCAGATCTTCATCAAGGACAAGAACGTCACCTGGGAAGAGCCCAAGGATCGCGGCATCGGCATGGTGTTCCAGTCCTACGCGCTCTATCCGCAGATGACGGTGGAGAAGAACCTCTCCTTCGGCCTCCAGGTCGCCAAGATGCCGAAGCCGGAGATCGAGAAGCGCATCGCCCGCGCCGCCGAGATCTTGCAGATCGGTCCGCTGCTAAAGCGTAAGCCTTCTGAACTTTCCGGCGGTCAGCGCCAGCGTGTGGCGATCGGCCGGGCGCTGGTGCGCGACGTGGATGTCTTCCTGTTCGACGAGCCGCTCTCCAACCTCGACGCGAAACTGCGCTCGGAACTGCGCGTGGAAATCAAGCGGCTGCATCAGTCGCTGAAGAACACGATGATCTACGTCACCCACGACCAGATCGAGGCGCTGACGCTCGCCGACCGCATCGCCATCATGAAGAGCGGCGTCATCCAACAGCTTGCCGATCCGAATACGATCTACAACGCGCCGCGCAACATGTTCGTCGCAGGCTTCATCGGCTCGCCGTCGATGACCTTTTTGCGCGGCGAAATCGTGGAGAAGGGTGGAAAGCCGGCTTTCCATACGAACGGCGTGGATTTTTCGCTCGACGGCTACAATGCTATCGAACCGCTGCAGGCCGGCCGGAAGGTCGTGCTGGGTGTTCGGCCGGAGCATGTGAAAGTCAACGAGGATGGTGCCGGGTCGGAGATCCATCAGGCGACGGTCGACATCGAGGAACCGATGGGGGCCGACAATCTGCTTTGGTTGAAACACGCCGGCCATACCATGTCCGTTCGCGTCGCGGGCGCGCGGCGTTTCGCGCCGGGCACGGCGGTGCGGCTTTCCTTCGACATGGGGCTCGCCTCGCTATTCGATGCGGGGACGGAGGAGCGGATCTAGAGGGCCGTTCCTCTCTCCGCTAACACCGTCTCCCCGCAGGCGGAAGGACGGCCGTTCGGCCGAGACTTTGCTATTCCCTCTCCCTGCTTACGGGGCGAGGGCCAGGGTGAGGGGCAGATGCCCCAAACACGAAGTTCAGAGATAATATTATGACCAAAACATCCGACATCACCGCCATAGACCTTTCGGGCATCTGGACCGTCACAAGCACCGACGCGGAAAAGACCGCTCCCATGCGTGTTCCCGGCGACGTGCACAGCGCGTTGCTTGCCGCCGGCCTCATCCCCGATCCCTATGCCGGCCGCAACGAGCGTGACGTACAATGGGTTGCACAGAAGGACTGGGCGATCAAGCGCACCTTCACGGTGACGCCGGAAATGCTGGAGGGCGACTGGTATCTCGATATCGGCAGCGTCGACACCATCGCCTCCGTCTATGTCAACGGCGTGCTTGTTCTCGACACGGACAATTGCTTCCGCCGCTATCGGCCCGATGTCACGGATGCTCTGAAGGCTGGTGAGAACACGCTGAAGGTGCTGATCCACTCGAGTATCGCTGCCGGTGCCGCGCGTCAGGCGGACCAGCCGTTCTTCATTCCCTGGTCCACGGGCAATTCGCCGATCCCGAACGGCAACATGCTGCGCAAGCCGCAATGCCATTTCGGCTGGGACTGGAACATCGCCATCGCGCCGCTTGGCATCTACGGCGAGATCGCCCTGCGCAAGCTGGAGGCCGCGCGCATCGAGCATGTCACGACCCGGCAGTTTCATCACGCGAACGGTGCCGTCGATCTCTACGTCACCGTCACCTTCCACGCCGAGGCGCCGGGCATCCTGCCGGTGCATTTCGCGCTTGACGACGAACGGGTGCGGCTCGATATCGGCGTCAGTGCCGGCGAGACCCAACTGACGCACATGTTCCGCATCGAGAAGCCGGCGTTGTGGTGGCCGGCGGGGCATGGCGAGCAGGCGATCTATGTCGTGCGCGTGGAGACACCGACCGAGACCGTCGTACGTCGCGTCGGGCTCCGGCAAGTCGAGCTGGTGACGGACAAGGACGAGGCCGGGAGCCGTTTCGCGCTGAAGGTCAACGGCCGGGAAATCTTCTGCCGCGGCGCCAACTGGATCCCCGCCGACGCATTGCCGTCCCGCATCAATCCCGCCGGCGTGCGCGACCTGCTGCAATCTGCTGCCGACGCCAACATGAACATGATCCGCGTCTGGGGCGGCGGTTTCTACGAGCCGGACTGGTTCTACGATCTCTGTGACGAACTCGGCCTGATGGTCTGGCAGGACTTCATGTTCGCCTGCAACCTTTATCCCTCGACCGTCGATTTCCTCGACAATGTCGCCGCCGAGGTGGATTACCAGGTCAAGCGTCTCGCCTCGCATCCCTCCATCGTGCTGTGGTGCGGCGACAACGAGCTTGTCGGCGCTCTGACGTGGTTCGAGGCGAGCCGCGAGAACCGCGACCGCTACCTCGTCTCCTACGACCGCCTCAACCGCACCATCGAAGTCGCGATGAAGAGGGCGGCGCCGGGCGCGATCTGGTGGCCGTCGAGCCCGGCCTCCGGCTATCTCGACTTCGGCGATGCGTGGCATGCCGACGGCTCCGGCGACATGCACTACTGGTCCGTCTGGCACGAGAACAAGTCCTTCGACAATTACCGCACCGTGCGTCCGCGCTTCTGCTCGGAATTCGGCTTCCAGTCCTACACGTCCATGCCGGTCATGAAGACCTTTGCGGGCCTGAAGGACATGAACATCGCGTCGCCCGTGATGGAGAGCCACCAGAAGAATGCCGGTGGCAACGAGCGGATCGCGGGCACGATGTTCCGCTATTTCCGCTTCCCGAAGGATTTCGCGAGCTTCGTCTATCTGAGCCAGATCCAGCAGGGGCTCGCCATCCGCACCGCCGTCGAATACTGGCGCTCGCTGAAGCCCCATTGCATGGGCACGCTCTACTGGCAGCTCAACGACACCTGGCCGGTCGCCTCCTGGTCAAGCCTCGACTATGGCGGCAGCTGGAAGGCCATGCACTACATGGTGCGCCGCTTCTTCCAACCCGTGGCCGTCGCGGCGATCCCGTCCAAGGACGGCGAGGCCATCGGCTTCTCTGTCGTCAACGACACGGCCGAACCGGTGACGGTAAAGCTCGAAACCTGGCTCGTCTCGCTCGCCGGCGAGCGCCGACCCTATCGCAGCGCGGAAGGGCGGTGCGGGCCGGACAAGGCCGAAATGCTGTTCTCCGTCCTCGCCGCTGAGCTGCCGGAAGACACGCTGCTCTTCTGGTCCTTCGAGGCCTCGAACGGCATGACGGGCGAGGGGCATCATGTCTCCGGCACCTACAAGGCACTCGATCTCGAAGCGTCCGGCCTGACACTCGACGTTGAACCGCGCGAGGATGGTCGTTTCGCTGTCACCGCCACGGCAAGCAGCCTTGCGCTGCATGTCATGCTGGAGGCCGATGTCGCCGGCCGCTGGTCCGACAATGCCTTCGACCTCACCGCCGGAGAGCGAAAGACCGTGATCTTCACACCTGCCGAAAGCGGCACGGTACCCCAATTCCATTGGCTCGATCTTCATTCCTGCCAGACTTCCCAAGACTGATACGAGGAGACTTCCATGCAGACCGTCAGCTTCCAGCTTTACAGCGCCCGCAACTTCCAGCCCTTCGCCGAAATCTTTCGCATCCTCGCTGATGCCGGCTACAAGCAGGTCGAAGGTTACGGCGCGCTCCACGCCGCGCTCGACGATGCCGCCATCCAGCAGGTGAAGGCCGATCTCGACCGAAACGGCCTTGCCATGCCGACCGCCCATTTCGGCCTCGATATGCTGGAGGCGGAGCCGGAGCGCGTGCTCGAGATTTGCCGCACGCTCGGCATCGAGGCGGTTTACTGCCCCTACCTGTTGCCGGAGCACCGCCCGGCTGATGCTGCCGGCTGGCGCGCCTTCGGCGAACGCCTGCAGAAGGCCGGCGCGCCGCTCCGCAAGGCAGGCCTTACCTTCGGATGGCACAACCATGATTTCGAGTTCTTCACGCTTGAGGACGGCTCCGTGCCGCAGGATCACATCTTTGCCGGCGGGCCGGATCTCGCCTGGGAAGCGGATATCGCCTGGATCATCCGTGGCGGGGCCGATCCTTTCGCCTGGATCCAGAAATACGGCAACCGCATCACCGCCGTGCACATCAAGGACATCGCCCCGAAGGGCGAGAATGCCGACGAGGACGGCTGGGCGGATGTCGGCCACGGCACGGTTGCCTGGGGCGATCTTGCCAAGGTGCTCGCCGGCACGCCGGTCAAGCATTTCATCGTCGAGCACGACAATCCGAAGGACATCACCCGGCTCGCCACCCGCTCGATCGAAACCATCAAGGCATTCTGAGGACGGACCATCATGACAAAGGAATACGGAGTCGGCATCATTGGCTGCGGCAACATTTCGGGCGCTTACTTCAAGCTGATCCCGATGTTCAGGAACCTGAAGCTTGTCTCTTGCGCCGATATCAACCCCGCCGCGTCCAAGGCCCGTTCGGAAGAATTTGGTGTCCCGGCGCAGGATATCGACGCGTTGCTCGCCAATCCGGCGGTCGACGTGGTCGTCAACCTGACGGTACCTGAAGCGCATTATCCGGTCTCCAGGAAGGCGCTGGAAGCCGGAAAGCATGTCTATTCGGAAAAGCCGTTCGTGCTCTCGCTCGAACAGGGCGAGGATCTTCGCCGCATCGCCGACGCGAGCGGCCTCAAGGTGGGGTCGGCGCCGGATACCTATCTTGGCGGCTCCCATCAATTTGTCCGCCATCTGATCGATAGCGGTAAGGTGGGAACGATCATGTCCGGCACGGCCCATGTGCTCGGGCCGGGCATGGAGAGCTGGCATCCCAACCCGGATTTCTTCTTCGCACCGGGCGGCGGGCCCATCCTCGATATGGGGCCGTACTACGTCAACAACCTCGTCAACCTTGTCGGCCCGGTGAGGCGCGTGGTGGCGCTTGCCAACAAGGCGCATGAGGAACGCACCATCGGCAATGGCCCGCGTCTGGGTGAAAAAGTACCGGTGGCCGTGGCAACCAACATCCATGCCATTCTGGAATTCGCCAGCGGCGCGCAGGTCTCACTCATGTCGAGCTGGGACGTCTGGGCGCACCGCCATCAGAACATGGAGCTATATGGCACCGACGGCGCAGTCTTCGTGCCCGATCCGAATTTCTTCGGTGGCAAGGTGGAAGTCGCCGGTAGTGACCGCGAGCCGAAGGAAGTGGAGGTCTGGGATCATCCGCTGAGCGCCCACAACTACGAGTTCGAATGGGGCACGCAGGCCAACTATCGCGGCATCGGCCTCGCCGACATGATGGACGCCGTCACGACCGGCCGCGACTATCGCTGCTCGCTCGACCGTTCGCTGCACACGATCGACGTTTTGACGGCGATCCTGCGCTCGGCGGATGAGGGGCGGGCGATCGACATCGTGACGACCTGCACCCAGCCCGAGGCGCTCGGCATCGAGGAGGCGCGGGGGCTGCTGCGCTAAGTGTGCCGCTTTGCGAAAATGCGAACAAGCCGCCGGCAAAGGACGGATGTCCCTTGCCGGCTGGCGCGAGAGGGCTGTACGAAACAGTCCTCGATTCAAGCAAAGGAATTTGACCATGGCCTGGCAGCCGGCGGAAAACCGCTACGACACGATGACCTACAACCGCGTGGGACGCTCCGGCCTGAAGCTGCCGGCGATCTCGCTCGGGCTGTGGCACAATTTCGGCGACGACACGCCGCATGACCGCAAGGTCGACATGTGCCGCACCGCCTTCGACCTCGGCATCACGCATTTCGATCTCGCCAACAATTACGGCCCACCGGCGGGCACGGCGGAAACCGCCTTTGGCGAGATTCTCCGCACCGATTTTGCGCATCTGCGCGACGAGCTGATCATTTCCTCCAAGGCCGGCTACGACATGTGGCCGGGTCCCTACGGCGAGTGGGGCAGCCGCAAATACCTCATCGCCTCCTGCGACCAGAGCCTGAAGCGCATGGGTCTCGACTATGTCGACATCTTCTATTCGCACCGCTTCGATCCGGATACGCCACTGGAGGAAACCTGCGGCGCGCTCGATCATATCGTGCGCTCTGGCCGCGCGCTCTATGTCGGCATCTCCTCCTACAATTCGCAGCGCACCCGCGAGGCGGCGGCGATCTTGAAGGCGCTCGGCACGCCCTGCATCATCCACCAGCCGAGCTATTCCATGCTCAACCGCTGGATCGAGGACGACGGCCTCGTCGATACGCTGGAAGACCTTGGGATCGGCTCGATCGTCTTCTCGCCGCTGGCGCAGGGCATGCTTACCACGAAATATCTCGGCGGCATTCCGGGCGACAGCCGTGCGGCGCTGAACCACTTCCTCAAGACGGATTTCATCCGTCCCGAAATCCTCGACAATATCCGCAAGCTGAATGGCATCGCCGAGCAGCGCGGCCAGACATTGGCGCAGATGGCGCTTTCCTGGGTTCTGCGCGGCGGGCGCATCACCTCGGCACTGATCGGCGCCAGCCGTTCCTCGCAGATCGTCGATTGCGTCAAGGCGCTGGAAAATCGCGACTTCACGGCAGAAGAACTGGCCGAGATCGATATCTATGCCAAGGAGGCCGACATCAACCTGTGGACCAGCTCCGCCGAACTCGATTGAGCTGGAGGCCGCCCGGGCGAAGGTTCGGGCGGCTTTTTTCGAGAGTGAGATGACGTTCGAGCGTCAAGAAGGCTGGAGGCGAGAACTCCGGTGCCGGCGGATTTCGAGCGGTTCACCCACAAGGCTCAGTCCTGATCAGCTTGCCTCGCGGATCCAGAGCGGGAAGGGGTCCGGCAGGTTCGCCCAGCGCGCCGGCTCGAATATCTCGGCATCGACGAGACAGGCGTCGAGCCGGCGGCGGATATCGGCTTCATCCATAGGGTCCGCACCGATGAAGACGAGTTCCTGCCGCCGGTCACCCCAGACGGGATCGGAATAGCGGGCGATGGCGTCGAGCGCCGCCTTGTCCTGCGGCCAGTGCTGGCGTGGCACGGAGGCCCACCAGAGGCCGAGCCGGCCGCTCCTGACCAGGGCGCCCGCCTGGCTCATCTCGCCGACATGGTGGGGGCGGGTGGCCAGCCAGAAAAAGCCCTTGGCCCGGATGACGCCCGGCCAGCTCTCATTGAAAAAGGCCTTGAGGCGGACGGGGTGGAACGGTTTTTGCGCCCGATAGACAAAGGAGCGGATGCCGTATTCCTCCGTCTCCGGCACATGGTCCTTGAAGCCGTAAAGTTCCTTGAACCACAGCGGGTGCTCGCTCGCCTTCTCGAAATCGAAACGGCCGGTGCCGAGGATGTCGGTAAGTGCGACGCGGCCGAAGTCGGTTTCGATGATCTGCGCCGAGGCATTGAGGCTGCCGACGATCTGGCGGGCGGCGATGAGGTTTTCGAGCGGCGTCATGCCCGTCTTGTTGAGCACGACCACGTCGGCGAACTCGATCTGCTCGACCAGCAATTCCACCAGCGTGCGCGTATCGCCTTCACCGGCCGTCGTGCCGCGTTCGGCCAGAAAATCCTGGGAGCCGTAGTCTTTCAGGAGATTGGCGGCGTCGACCACCGTCACCATCGTGTCGAGCCGGGCAACGTCCGACAGGCTCCAGCCGGCCTCGTCGCGGAAGTCGAACGTCGTGGCGACGGGAAGCGGTTCTGAAATGCCACTCGATTCGATCAGCAGATAGTCGAAACGGTCCATCTCCGCGAGGCGGCGCACTTCGGCGAGCAGGTCGTCGCGCAACGTGCAACAGATGCAGCCGTTCGTCATCTCGACGAGCTGTTCGTCCGTGCGCGACAGGTCCGCACCGCCATCGCGAATGAGGGCGGCATCAATGTTGACCTCGCTCATGTCGTTGACGATGACGGCGACGCGCAGGCCGCTGCGGTTGTTCAAGATGTGATTGAGCAGCGTCGTCTTGCCGGCGCCGAGGAACCCGGAAAGCACGGTGACGGGGAGGCGGTTGTCCATGCGAATTGCCTTTTATGTTATACCATTACATAAGCTGTGCCGAAAAAGGCGGGACTGTCCCGCCTCGTTCTTTGCGATGTCGTTCGGCCTCAAGCCGGAATGCCGTCGCTGGTCAGCTTGGCTGGCCAAGGCAATCGCGCAGCGACGTGGCGATGCTCTTCATTAGGGTGAAGTAGAGGCCCGGACCTGGCTCCAGCGTGGCGGCTTCCGGATCGAGCGTGCCGGATTTGGCCGAGGTGCCCTCGATCACCACATTCACCAGCTTTGGTTCAAACTGCGGTTCGGCGAAGACGCAGGTTGCGCCCAGCGTCTTCACCTTGTCGCGGATCTGCGTCAGGCGCTCGGCACCGGGCAGGGTTTCCGGGCTGACGGTGATGGAACCGGCAGCGTGCACGCCGTAGTGATGTTCAAAATACTGGTAGGCGTCGTGGAAGACGATGAAGGGCTTTTCCTTCACTGGTGCAATGGTGTCGGCGACTTCCTTGTCGAGAGCGGTAATCTTGTCGTTCAGTGCGGCGAGGTTCTTGTTGTAGGTCTGCGCATTGGCCGGGTCCTTTTCCGCGAGCACCTTCGCCGCTTCCGCGGCAATGGCGCGCGCATTGTCCGGGCTCAGCCAGAGATGCATGTCGAATTCGCCGTGCTCGTGGCCCTCATGACCGTCTTCGGCCTTCTTAGCATGATTGTGACCGTCCTCGTCGTGGGAGTGGCCTTCGTGAGCCTCTTCGCCCTCGTCGCTATGCGCCTCGAACGGACCGCCCTCGCGGAACTGCAGTTTTTCGAGGCCGGGCGCGTCGTCAAGTTCGACGACGGTTGCGTTGCTGCTCAACGATTCCAGCGGTTTTTCCAGGAATGCCTCCAGCCCGTGGCCGACCCAGAAGACGACGTCGGCATCCTGCAGGGCTGCGGCATTCGACGGCTTGAGGGAATAGGTATGCGGCGAGGCGGCGCCCTCCACGATCAGGCTGGGTTCACCGATCCCCTGCATGATCGCGGAAACGAGCGAGTGGATCGGCTTGATCGATACGACCACGCTCGGGGTTTCAGCCCGCGCGGCAGAGGCGCCAACGGCAAGGAGAGCGGTGGAGAGGAGGAGGGCGTGTACGGCCTTTTGCATGGAAAACTCCGTCTTGAATTCAAGTGTAATGTTATTACATCAATTGCGTTATGCTATAACGTGTGCCATATCCGGTGGCAACAGGCTTTTTGGAAAAATGATGCTGCAAACCCCGACCAAGACCGTACAGCCGCTCGTCTCGCTTGCGGGGGTCGGCGTGCGCCGCCAGGGCCGCTGGCTCGTGCGCGGCGTGGAGTTTTCCATCGCGCCGGGCGAGATCGTCACGCTGATCGGCCCGAACGGCTCAGGCAAATCGACGACCGCCAAGGCGGCGATCGGCGTGCTGAAGGCGGATGAGGGCAGGGTGGAGCGCAAGGCTGGCCTGAAGGTCGGCTATGTCCCACAGAAACTCGCCGTCGACTGGACCATGCCGCTCACCGTCGACCGACTGATGACGCTGACCTCGCCGCTCAAAGGTGCGGAGATCGACGCGGCATTGGAGGCGACGGGCATTCGTCATCTCGCGCGTGCGGAGGTGCAGCATCTTTCCGGCGGTGAATTCCAGCGCGCGCTTCTCGCCCGCGCGATTGCCCGCAAGCCCGACCTGCTGGTGCTCGACGAGCCGGTGCAGGGCGTCGATTTTTCCGGGGAGATCGCGCTCTACGATCTCATCAAGACCATCCGCAACACGACGGGCTGCGGCATCCTGCTGATCTCGCACGACCTGCATGTCGTGATGGCCGAGACGGATACCGTGATCTGCCTCAACGGCCACGTCTGTTGCCGCGGCACGCCGGAAATCGTCAGCCAGAGCCCGGAATATCTCAAGCTTTTTGGCGCACGGGCCGGCCAGACGCTCGCCTTCTACAACCACAATCACGACCATACGCATCTGCCGGATGGCCGTGTGCAGCATTCCGACGGCTCGATCACCGACGATTGCCGGCCGGACGACGGCCATCACGTCGAAATCCTGCCGACCGGCGGAAAAGCCGGACCGATGCGCATCGTGCACACGCACGGGCCGAACTGCGGCTGCGGCCATGATCACAGCCCGGCACCGGCCGGCAGCAGAGGGGCGCGGCGCGATGCTTGACGATTTCTTCATGCGCGCGCTCGTCGCCGGCGTGGGGCTCGCCATCACCGCCGGGCCGCTCGGCTGCTTCGTCGTCTGGCGGCGCATGGCCTATTTCGGCGATACGATGGCCCATTCCGCGCTGCTTGGCGTCGCGCTGTCGCTGCTGATGGATTTCAACCTGCTGATCAGCGTCTTCATCGTCGCTGCGGCCATTTCCATGCTGCTTCTACTGCTGCAGAAGCGCGGCACGCTGTCCACGGATGCGCTGCTCGGCATTCTCTCGCATGCCACACTGGCGATCGGGCTCGTCATGGTGTCGTTCATGACCTGGGTGCGCATCGACCTCGTCGGCTTCCTGTTCGGCGACATTCTCGCGGTTTCGCGTGCCGATGTGGATCTCGTCTGGGGCGGCGGTATTCTCGTCACCTTCGCCATCGTTTGGATGTGGCGCCCGCTCATCGCCTCGACGGTGAACCCGGAACTGGCGGAGGCCGAAGGCCTGCAGCCTGAAAGGGCACGGCTTGTCTTCATGCTGCTGATGGCGCTGGTCATTGCCATTGCCATGAAGATCGTCGGTATCCTGTTGATCACCTCGTTGCTGATCATCCCGGCGGCGACCGCACGGCGCTTTTCCACCAGCCCGGAGGTCATGGCCGTGCTCGCCTCGGTCATTGGAGCACTGGCCGTTGTGGGCGGGCTTTTCGGTTCCTTGAAATTCGATACACCCTCCGGTCCTTCGATCGTCGTGGCAGCACTTGGCCTGTTCGTTCTGAGCCTGCTGACGAAGCAGAGGACGGGCGAAGTGGATCATTCGGCGACAAGCCAGGGAGGTCAGGCATGACCACGCAACAACTGACGCGCAACCAGGGCCTCGTCTTTGGCGTGCTATCGCATTCCGGCAGCCCGCTCAGCGCCTATTCCATCCTCGATAAGCTGCGCGACGATGGTTTTCGCGCGCCTTTGCAGGTCTATCGGGCGCTCGACAAGCTTTTGGAATTCGGCCTCGTGCACCGGCTCGAAAGCATCAATGCCTTCGTCGCCTGCGCGCATCCGGATGAGGGCTGTCACGCCCATGGCCTCACGGCCTTCACGATCTGCGAGACCTGCGGCCAGGTGACGGAGTTCCACGATCACATGATCGAGGACCGGCTGAAAGGTTTTGCCAAGGACCGCAACTTCAAGACCGGCAAGACGACGATCGAAATCCGCGGCACCTGTGCGGGCTGCGCGTAAGCGATTCCAGCGTAGAACCAACGCTCAACCGATCAGCTTTAGCCCCTTCTTGAAGCGCTGCCAGTTGCGCACGTAGCTTTCGGCCGAACGTTTCAGGCCTTCGATGGCAGCGTCGTCCAGCGTGCGGGCAACCTTGGCGGGGGAGCCGACGATCAGCGAATTGTCCGGAAACACTTTGCCTTCCGTCACCAGCGCATTGGCGCCGACGAGGCAGTTATTGCCGATCACGGCGCCATTCAGCACGGTCGCGCCCATGCCGATCAGGGAATTGTTGCCGATGGTGCAGCCATGGATGATGGCGCCGTGGCCGATCGTGCAGCCTTCGCCGATGACGACCGGCTTCGCGGGGTCCGTGTGCACGACGACACCTTCCTGGATATTCGTGCGCGCGCCGACGATGATCGGTTCGTTGTCGCCGCGCAGTGTCGCGCCGAACCAGATGCCCACATCCTCGCCGAGGATCACCTTGCCGATGACGTTCGCATCCGGTGCCACCCAGTAGCGATCCGCGGCGGGTAGCGTGGGCGTCCGGTCGTCAAGGGAATAGAGCGGCATGGGGTCCTCCGGCGGTTTGATTCCTCGGCGCCACTCTAGCATCGGCCCGCCGGGTCGCGAAAAGGCCGAAGGGTGGTTTTTCTGCCGTGCATGGAGTATGAGGCCGATCATGACGAATACAGGCACATTCTACCAGCAGGCCGTGCGCTCGGGGACGAAGATTTTCGCAACCGCCCCCATGATCGACTGGTCGGACCGTCACTACCGCGCGTTCGCGCGGCAGATGACGAAGAACGCGCTGCTCTTCACGGAAATGATCGTTGCGGACGCGATCCTGCGCGGCAACCGGGAGCGACTGCTCGATTTCGATGCGGCGGAACATCCAGTCGCCCTTCAGCTTGGCGGCAATGATCCGCACAAGCTCGCGGAGGCGGCGCGGATCGGCGAGGGGTTCGGCTATGCCGAAATCAACCTCAATGTCGGCTGTCCGTCGGACCGCGTGCAATCCGGTACGTTCGGCGCCTGCCTGATGCGCGAGCCGCAGCTTGTGGCGGATTGCGTGGCGGCGATGAAGGCGGCGGTTGCCATTCCCGTGACCGTCAAGTGCCGCATCGGTGTCGATGACCAGGATCCCGAGGTGGCTTTGCGCGACCTCGTCGCGCGCATCAAGGCCGCCGGCACGGATGCCGTCTGGGTCCATGCGCGCAAGGCCTGGCTGCAGGGCCTGTCGCCGAAGGAGAACCGCGATATCCCGCCGCTCGATTACGGGTTGGTGCGCCGGCTGAAGGTGGAAAACCCGAATCTTTTCATTGGTCTGAACGGCGGGCTTCACACATTGAGTCAGGCCGTGGAGGAAATCGACGGTCTCGATGGCGCCATGCTTGGACGGGCGGCGTATCAGGATAGCGGTGTCCTGACGGGCGTGGACGATCGTTTCCCGCATCCGTTTTCGCAGGAGGCCTGGCTTTCCTCTGGAGCGGCTATTCCCCCGCAGGATCTTCCCGTGGACTATTGGGAAACCGTCCGGGACGCGATGATGGAGTATGCCGCCGGCGTTGTGGCGCGCGGCGGACGGGTGGCGCATGTGACGCGCCACATGGTCGGGCTGTTCCAGGGCTTTCCGGGCGTGCGACGCTACCGCCAGATTCTGTCGACGGATGCGACGAAGCCGGGGGCGGGGCCGGAGGTGATCGAGGGGGCCTTTGCGGCAGTGCTTTCCGTCCGGGCGCAAGCGGGCGCGGCGGCGGAATAGAGCTTTCTGTGCATCGCCGCGCGGCGACCACAATTTCGTCCTCTCGGAGTTGGAAACTTCGCTTGCTTCGCCCTTGATGGCAAGGCGCCACGGGGCTAGGTGTGAACGCGACATGGCAATACCGACAACAGTGCGCAGCGGTTTTGCTTGCCGAGAATTGCGTAAAAAAGACAGAGACGAACAGGTGGCCGCGTGATCGATCCATACGCCATGCTCGGAATAGAGCGCGATGCCGACGACAACGCGGTGAAGGCTGCCTATCGCAAGGCCGCCAAGGGCATGCACCCCGATTCGGGTGGCGACGCGGACCAATTTTCCCGCCTTCAGACCTGCTACGACCTTCTGCGCAACCCCATTCGCCGCAAGGTCTTTGACGATACCGGCTTCGATCCGCAGCTTGCCGATCCACGCGACCTCAAGGGCCTGATGCTGCTGGAGCCGCTGGTCAACGACGTCATTCTCGACGAGCGCGAGCCCGGCAGCTTCGATCCGCTGGCGGCGATGCGGCGAAAACTTTCCGACGACATCGTCAAAAGCCGCTTCCACATCCTCGAACTGGAGCGCCACCGCAATCGCGTGCGCCAGCACATCGACCGGCTGGGCCGCAAGGCCGGTACGGATTTTCTCGGCTCCATGCTGCGCGCCCGTTCGCAGTCAATCGCAGAGGCGATCCGCAATGCGGAGAGCCAGATCGCGGTCATCGAGCAGGCCTATGCCATGCTGGAAGGCTACTCGTATGAGCTTGCCGCGGCTGTGGAAGTGATCAAGGGCGAGGCGGCGGAGTAGGGAGGATTAATCCTTCAGCCGCAGTTCGTCCCGCGTGATCTCGATCGAGCCGAGCGTTTCCAGAAAACTCATGCCGAGCAGGCTCTGGTCGAGGCGTCCCTCTTCGGTGACCATGCCGCGGATCGCGCCGCGCAGGATGGGGCCGATCACGACTTCCCTGAGCGTTACGGGGGCTGCGCGCGCACGGCCGTTGGCGGTGGAGACGTCGATGGAGAAGACAAGGTTGTCCGGGTTGATACCGAGACGCATGGCGTCTTCGTAGGAAAGCACGACGGAGCTTGCCCCGGTATCGACCAGCATGCGCAGCGGCGTGCCGTCGATCGTCACATCCGCTTCGAAATGGCCGGAAATGCCCTTGTTGATCACCAGAATCTGTTCGCCGCTGGCGCTGGTCGTCACGACCGCGCGGCCGGGAATGAGGCCGGCGGTCAGGCGATTGCCGAAATCCTGCAGGTCGAAACGATAGAGATAACCGGTGACCAGCACGAGGATGAGCAGCAGCCAGATGCCGGCCTGGCGCACGCTTTCGCCGAACTGCCGTCTGCCGGCCAGTACACCGGCCGCCATCATCGTGGCGATGGCCGAGAGCGTGACGAGACGGCCGAAGTCGTTGTTGTCCATGCCCATCGTGCGGCCGCTGTCGTGGTTGAGGATCAGGAAGGCAAGGCCGACGGCGAGGATGCCGAGAAGAATGTAGAGCCTCATGCTTCACCGCGCTCCCGCGCCATGCGCGTGCGGCGGGTCTCGCGCCGCGGCTTGTGTTCGACGGTATCAAGGCGGGCCGGCAGATCGGCCATGATCGCGCGGCGCTGGTCGGATGTGTAGAGCGTCCAGGCGCCGATTTCATCGCGGGTGCGGCCGCAGCCGAAACAGTAGCCGGTCACCATGTCGATCGAACAGACGAGAATACAGGGCGATTCCATCGCGGCTCCAGCGTACTTTTCCTCCTATATCGTCAGCTCAGAGCGCCAAGGCAAGGGCGAACAGCACTGACATTTCCGAGAGCTGCTGTGTTGCGCCGATCGTGTCGCCGGTATGCCCGCCGATCTTGTGCATCGCGGTTCGATTGAAGGCGAGGACGGAGAGGGCCGCCGCCGCAAACATCAGGACGAGTGAAAGCACGCTGCCGTGCGGGAGGAGCAGCAGCGCGGTGATGAGCACGCCGCTCACCAGCGCGAAGATGGTGGCGCTGCTGTCCGGCTCACCGACCGAGGCGGCGACACCATCACGCCGGGCCGGTGGCAGCAGCGACCAGTGCCAGACCATGGCCGTCCGGCTGGCGGCGGCGACGGCAAGCAGGACCATGCCGAGGCCGGAGGGTGTGAGGGCCGTGGCAAGGGCCGCGATCGCCGCGGTGCGCAACCCGAAGGACAGGATGAGCGCCACCGCACCGTAGGAGCCGATCCGGCTGTCCTTCATGATGGCGAGCGCGCTTTCCCGGTCCTTTCCACCGCCGATGCCGTCGGCGCTGTCGGAAAGGCCGTCCTCGTGCAGCGCGCCGGTAACCAGAACCTGCAAGGCAAGCGTGGCGAAGGCGTTGAGAAGCGGCGGGGCGCCTAGGGCGGAAAGGACGGCGGCGAGGGCTGCGGCGGGAAGCACGATCAGCACGCCGGCGACCGGAAAGGCGCGGACGGCGCGCGAAAGCCGCCCGTCATGGCCGATGAAGTGGCGCTGCGGTACGGGCACGCGCGACAGGAAGGCGACCGAGCGGGCGATGTCGTCGATATAGTCCTGGATGGTCACGAAGGAGCCCCTGCTGTTAAGGCCGCAAAAGGAAACGACGGTTGCTGCAAATGCGGTTGTCGGATTCGCGCCCGGCCTCTATTAGGAGACACCAAACACCTGCCTTTGAAAGCCCCAAGCAAGGAATTCCCCAAGATGAGTGCCAGCGGCCTGCCGTTCGATGATTTTCGTGAATTGCTGCGCAATCTGCCCGGCCCGGATTCGGCAGCGCTCGTGGCTGCGCGCGAACGCGATGCGCAGCTGACCAAGCCGCCTGGCGCGCTCGGCCGGCTGGAGGAAATCGCCTTCTGGCTCGCCGCCTGGACCGGCCGTCCGCCGGCCGTGACGCGCCCGCTCGTCGCCATCTTCGCCGGCAACCACGGCGTCACCAAGCAGGGGATCACGCCTTACCCGTCCTCGGTCACGGCGCAGATGGTGGAGAATTTCGCGGCCGGCGGCGCGGCGATCAACCAGATCTGCGTAACGCATGATCTCGGCCTGAAGGTCTTCGACCTCGCGCTCGACTATCCGACCGCCGACATCACGGAGGAAGCCGCCCTTTCCGAGCGCGACTGCGCGGCCACCATGGCCTTCGGCATGGAGGCGGTCGCTGGTGGCACGGACCTGCTGTGCGTCGGCGAAATGGGCATCGGCAACACGACGATCGCCGCCGCCATTAACCTCGCGCTCTATGGCGGCACGGCGGAAGAGTGGGTCGGTCCGGGCACTGGCTCGGAGGGTGAGGTCCTGCAGCGCAAGATCGCCGCCGTGAAGAAGGCGGTCGACCTGCACCGTCCGCATCTGTCCGATCCGCTCGAGGTGCTGCGCCGCCTTGGCGGCCGTGAGGTCGCCGCGATGGCCGGCGCGATCCTCGCCGCACGCATGCAGAAGATTCCGGTCATCCTCGATGGTTATGTCGCAACGGTCGCGGGTGCGGTCCTTCGCGCCGCCAACCCGGCGGCACTCGACCATTGCCTCATCGGGCACGTCTCTGCGGAGCCGGCGCATATGAAGGCGATCGAGAAGCTTGGCAAGACGCCGCTTCTCGCGCTCGGGATGCGGCTCGGTGAGGGTACTGGCGCGGCGCTGGCCGCCGGCATCGTCAAGGCGGCCGCGGCCTGCCATTCCGGCATGGCGACCTTCGTTCAGGCGGGTGTCAGCAACCGCACCTAACTCGGCGGTCGGCAAAAAGCCCCAAATGGTGTGAATTGAGACCCAAGGCATTCCCGTCATGCGGGCATGCTTTATGGGCGCGGCAGAATCAGGATTTTGGAATGGGTCAGGCACCAATCGAGAAAAAGACAGGCTTCAGCCACCTGATTGCGGCAGCAACCTATTCGGCTGCCGGCGCGCGCCGGCTGCTCGGCGAATCGGCCTTTCGGCACGAGTTGATCGCCTTCGGCGTCGCGATGGTGTTGTTCACCGTCGTCGGTGCGTCCTTCTTCCAATACGTGGCGATGGCGATCCTGTTCCTGCTGATGGTCGCCTTCGAGGCGCTCAATACGGCGATCGAGGAGATCGTCGACCGGGTCTCGCCGGAAATCTCCGAAATGGGCAAGCACTCGAAGGACCTCGGCTCGTTCGCCGTGTTCTGCCTGATCATCTCGAATGCCGTCTATGCCGGTTACGTGGTGATTTCCCAGTTCGTTTGATGCGGTCGGGTCCTGTCGCTGCGGTCGCGCGTGACGGATCTCTCCGCCTTTCTATCCCCTGAGCGAGAAACACTTTCACCAAAACCGATCATCCGCTAAACCTCCTGCCAAAGATTGCAGGAGGTTACGGCATGGCAAAGGTTGCGTTCATCGGTCTCGGCGTCATGGGCTATCCCATGGCAGGCCACCTGAAGGTCAAGGGCGGCCATGAGGTGTCGGTGTACAACCGCACCTTCGCCAAGGCGGAAAAGTGGGCTGCTGAATTCGGCGGCACGGCGTTTCGCACGCCCGCGGAAGCGGTAAAGGACGTCGATCTCGTCTTCACCTGCGTCGGTAACGATGACGACCTGCGCTCCGTCACGATCGCCACGGACGGCGTGCTGGACGGTATGAAGCCAGGCGCAATCCTCGTTGATCACACCACGGCCTCGGCCGAGGTCGCCCGCGAACTCGACATTGCCGCCAGAAACAAGGGTTTTGGCTTCATCGACGCACCCGTTTCCGGCGGCCAGGCGGGCGCAGAGAATGGTGTACTCACCATCATGTGTGGCGGCGATGCGGCGAGCTTCGAGAAGGCGAAGCCTGTCATGGAGGCCTATGCAAGGATGGTCGGCCTGATGGGATCGACCGGCGCGGGCCAATTGGCCAAGATGGTCAACCAGATCTGCGTTGCCGGCGTCGTGCAGGGCCTGGCCGAAGCCATTCATTTCGGCACCAAGGCCGGCCTCGACATGGAGGCGGTCATCGAGGTCATCTCGAAGGGTGCTGCCGGCTCCTGGCAGATGGACAATCGGCACAAGACGATGATCGCCGGCAAATACGATTTCGGTTTCGCCGTCGACTGGATGCGCAAGGACCTCGACATCGTCCTGTCGGAAGCCCGCCGCAACGGCGCAAAACTCCCCGTCACCGCCCTCATCGACCAGTTCTACGGCGATGTTCAGGAGATGGGCGGCAACCGTTGGGACACCTCCGCGCTGCTCGCCCGGCTCGAGAAAAAATGATCGGCAAAACCGCCTCGGCCGCTGATCTGTTGGAGCACCTCCACACGCTGCGATCCGAGGAAAACCTTGCCGGGATTGCCCGCTACGGCATCGTCACCGATGCGGCGCTCGGCATTTCCAATCCCGATCTCAGGAAAATTGCGCGGGCGTCCGGAAAGGACCACGCCCGCGCTTTTGCCCTGTGGGAAAGCGGCATCCGGGAAGCCCGTTTGCTCGCGCTCTTCACGATGGAGCCGAAGACGCTGACGGTGGCGGAGGCTCGCCGCCTGGCCGAGGATTTCGCATCCTGGGAAATCGTCGATGCCGCAGCCGATCTCTTTGTCGAGGCTGGGCTTCTTGCGCTCATCGAGGAATTTGCCGACGAGGAGCGGGAATTCGTGCGCCGCGCCGCCTTTGCCATGATTGCCGGCGCGGCTGTTCATCTGAAGCGAGAGCCGGACGCGACGGTCATCGCCTGGCTCGGCCTCATTGAAAACCACGCAGCCGACCCGCGCAATTTCGTGAAGAAGGCGGTCAATTGGGCATTGCGCAACATCGGCAAGCGAAGCCATGCCTGCCATGGGCCGGCGCTTACACTTGCGCAAAAACTCGCGGCAAGTGCCGATCGCACGGAACGTTGGAACGGCAAGGATTGCGTGCGCGAACTGACAGCGGAAAAAACGCTCGCCCGGATCAAGCGCTGATCAATCGTCGCCATTTTTCTGGTTGTCGACCGTCATGTAGTCGAGCGGCATCTCGGTCGTGTACTTGATCTGCTCCATCGCGAAGGCGGAGGAAACGTCGCGAATCTCGATGCGGGCGATCATGCGCTTGTAGAAGGCATCGTAGGCGGCGATGTCCGGCACGACGACGCGCAGGAGATAATCCACGTCACCGCTCATGCGATAGAACTCGACGACTTCCGGGAACTCTACGATCACTTCGGAGAAACGCTTCAGCCATTCCGTGGAATGCGAATTGGTGCGGATCGAGACGAAGACGGTGACCTTGGTGTTGATCTTGACGGGATCGAGCAGCGCAACGCGCTTGCGGATCACGCCGTCCTCTTCCATCTTCTGGATGCGCCGCCAGCAAGGGGTGGTGGAGAGCCCGACCTTCTTGGCGAGGTCGGCCACTGCGAGCGTGGAATCTTCCTGCAAGAGGCGCAGAATTTTGCGGTCCAGACGATCCATTGTATTCTCCTGCGAAATTTAATTCCCTCATATACCGGGATATCGGTAAATTGAAAGAATGTCATTTCATTCCGTAAGGGTTTTCACCCGCTTTCGCAATTCCGGCAAAATGTCTGCCTCGAACCAGGGATTGCGCTTCAGCCAGCCAGTATTGCGCCAGCTGGGATGGGGCAGCGGTAACACGGCGGGCTTTTCGTTGCGGCCCAGATGCCGGCGCCAGTCGCGGACCGTTTCCGTCATGCTCGAAGCCTTTGCTGCACCGAGATGCCAGGCCTGTGCATATTGCCCGATCGCCAGCACGAGTTCGACCTGCGGCATGGCCGCAATCACGTCGGCGCGCCAGAGCGGTGCGCATTCCCGCCGTGGCGGCAAGTCGCTGCCATGGGCATCGTAGCCGGGAAAGCAGAACCCCATTGGCACGATCGCGAATTTTGCGGGATCGTAGAACGCATCGCGCGTCACGCCGAGCCAGTCCCGCAACCGGTCGCCGGAGGCATCATTGAACGGCAGGCCGCTTTCATGCACACGCAGCCCGGGTGCCTGCCCGGCGATGAGGATGCGGGCGCTATCGGAAATGACGGCGACGGGACGCGGCACGTGCGGTAGGGGATTATCCACCTTTGCCGGGGTGTCGCGGCAGAGCCGACAGGCCGCGATCGCCGCGCGGAGCGCAGCTATGTCGCCGGCAGGTCTTTCGTCAGCCATCGCGCCGTCCGTTCAGTTCAAGCCGAATGTTGCCAGAATGCCGCCGAGCATACCGGGTTCCGCGTCGTGCGCCTCCTCCTGCGGCCGGCCATTCATCCGGCGCCATTGCTGCGGCATGTCGAACTCTGTTCCCCACAGCCCCTTGCGCTCGGCCTTGGCGAACTGCTCCTCGTCCTCATAGTTGCCATAGGCGACCGCCAGGCCCTCCCGGACCATGCGTGCGCCGAGGTCACCATCGGCGGTTTCGCAGCGCGCGAGCCAGCGGGCGTATTTGTCCGTACCCTGGGTGTGGCAGGTGACGGCGCCCGCCCGCAAAAATTCGGCAAGCCGCGAACGCGCGGCCACGCCGCAGCGCCAATCCTCGCCGTCGCGCTTGCAGATCTGCATCATCTCCGGCGTATCCATGCCGACAAGACGAATGCGGTGCCCGTCGAGCGTCAGCGTGTCGCCGTCCGCGGCCCGCGCCGTGCCGATGATCGTCTCGCCGCTTTCGCCGCTGATGCGCGCCACGACCAGCGCCGTCAGCGCCAGGATCGCCACCGCAACGCCGAGATCGCGCACCCGCCTGGAAAGCCCCATGCAACCCGTTCCTTAAACCAGAGTCTTGATGTGCCGTCATATGCCGGAATGCCGTCGAATTCACGTTACGGAAAATGTCGGAATGGTTCGCAAATGGTTTATGCGCGGCAGCATCTTCTTAAGGATTCCACCCTAGAATTCAACGCTGTCCGCAACAGTTGCATTTGTGATGAGTACCGGCGTCAGCACATCGACCGACAAGATTATCGTCGACAAGTCGCGCAGCCACCGAAACAAGGCTGTTTCGCGGGCCGTCCGCACGACTCGCGAACGGTTGCAGACGGCGACGGGCCTCTCTCCGGGCTTCGAGCGCGAAATGCTGCAGCTCCACATCGCTTCGACCGTGCAGAGCGCACTCGCTGTACCCATGGTCATCGTGCTGATTGCAGCCGGCGGGATCTATCTGACCGAGGAAATCGGCCTCATCGCCTGGGCGGTGCTGGCCTTGAGCATGCATGCGCTGGGCATGATCGTCGCGCGGCGTGCGCGTGGGCGAGAAATCACTGCCGACACCGTTCGACGCTGGCAACGCCGGTTTCTCATCGCGCAGGTTTGTATGGGATTTGCCTGGGCGGCCTTTGCCTTGCAGACCTGTGGTCAGTGCAGCGGCGCGACATTCGACTTTTACAAGGGATCGGCGCTGCTCGTGGCCCTCGCGGTGACGGCGATGAGCACGCTCATGCTGCGCCATGCGGTTCTCTATGCTTTCACGCCGACAGTTGTCGCCCTGGCTATCTCTGCGACCCTGCGTCCGGATTCGGCAACTATCGGCACGGCTGCGATCATCGCGGCGGCCCTGGTTTTCCTGGTGTTCATGACGCATCGTCTGCGCCACACCAGCGCACAATTGCTTTCCTCCCAGTCGGAAAAGGATGACCTGATCGCCGAGCTGGAAGTGGCAAAATCCATGTCGGACGAAGCGCGCCGCCGGGCGGAAGAGGCCAACCTCGCCAAATCCCGCTTCCTGGCCTCTATGTCGCATGAACTGCGCACGCCGCTGAACGCCATTCTCGGCTTTTCCGAGGTCATGTCGACGGAGGTGCTGGGGCCGCTCAACAACCCCGTCTACAAGGAATACACCTCCGACATCCATCGCTCCGGGCAGCACCTGCTGAACCTCATCAACGAGATTCTCGACCTGTCACGCATCGAGGCGGGCAAATACGACCTCTCCGAGGATTCCGTGCATCTGGTCGACATCGCGGAAGACTGCATCGGCATGGTGCAGTTGCGTGCGCGCGCCAAGAACATCACCATTGCCGAACAGGTCGAAGGCGGCATGCCGGCGGTCTGGGCGGATGAAAAGGCGCTGCGCCAAGTCATCCTGAACCTGCTGTCGAACGCGGTGAAGTTCACGCCGCAGGGCGGAGAGGTCATCGTCAAGGCCGGGTGGACCGCCGGCGGCGGCCAGTATGTCTCGATCAAGGATAACGGTCCCGGCATTCCCGAAGAGGAAATCCCGATCGTGCTCTCCGCCTTCGGCCAGGGCTCCATCGCCATCAAGAGCGCCGAGCAGGGCACCGGTCTCGGCCTGCCGATCGTTCAGGCCATCCTCGCCAAGCACAATGGCGAATTCATCCTGAAATCCAAGCTGCGCGAAGGCACCGAGGCGATTGCCATCCTGCCGGCCAAGCGCGTGCTCCAGAGCCTGCCTGCCGTCACCGGCACGCAGGCCGTCGCCCCTCGCAAGAAAAGTTTCGCCTGAGCGAGGTAGAGCTGCCCGTCAGCCGCGATATTTCGCGAGCACCAGATGGCCGGCGATCGGCTCGCCTTCTTCCATGCGCACGGTGATGTCGGTGATCTCGACGATGTCGAAGCCCGTTTCATCGAGGCGCTGGCGGACGTAATCCGCAGCATGGGCGAAGCGCTGGTGCGGGCCGACCATGAAAGGCCGGCCGGCGAAGGTTTCTTCCAGCAAGGTTTCGGAGGAGAAGATGAAGTGCCCGCCGGCCACGAGATTTTCCGCAGCGCCGAAGAACAGCGGTTCGAGCGCGCCGAGATAGGGTAGCACGTCCGTTGCGGTGATGAGGTCGAAGGACTCGTCGTCGTTGTCATCGAGGAAATCGACGGCTTCGGCGACGTAGAGGGTCTCGTAAAGATCCTTCTCGTGGGCGATCTCGACCATGTTTTCCGAAAGGTCGATGCCGGTGATGTCTTCTGCCATGTCGCGCAGCGCGCCGCCGGTCAGCCCGGTGCCGCAGCCCAGATCGAGCACGCGCTTGAACGGACCCATGTCGAGCGCCTGGAACCGCTGGCGCACCAGCAGCGGCACGCAATAGCCGAGTTGCTCGACGAGCACGTTGTCAAAAACCTCGGCGTGCTGGTCGAAGAGGGTGGTGACATAGGCGTCCGGCGCCTTTTCCGGCGTCTCGCCGCGGCCCATCGAGGCGAGGCGCACGGCAGCGCCGCCGTGGTCTTCGGGATCGAGCGCCAGCACTTCGGCATAGGCCTTGGCGGCAGCATCGAAATCGCCGGACTTTTCCAGCGAAAGGGCGCGGTTATAGGCTTCCGCGAGCGCATCTTCGTCGATCTTGGTCATGGGGGCGTCTCATAGGCCGCAAATAGCCGTTTATCAATCGCCGAAAGAGGCGCATGATCCTCCCAAGAGCAAAAAGACCATTCGGAGGAATGACATGCCTGGCGATATGGCTCCCTTGTCGCTTTCGGCGGAAGCCAAGCAGACCGGCAGTCCCGCCCTGCCAGTGACGTCGATGGAGACGATCAACACGGTGGTGCACTACTATCGCGGCGAGCTCGGGCGCATGGCCGGCTGGCGCAACCGGATCGACCAGACGTCGAACTGGGCGATCACCGTGGTGGCGGCGCTGCTCTCCGTCTCGCTGTCGACGCCGACGTCGCACCACGGCGTGCTGCTTTTCGCCATGCTGCTGGTGACGTTGATGTTGATGATCGAGGCGCGGCGCTACCGCTTCTTCGATGTCTACCGGGCACGTGTGCGGCAGCTAGAGCGGTTCTATTTTGCCGAAATCCTCAATCCCCGCGGGCAGCTCGCCTTCGATTGGGCGGCTCCGATCGCCAAAAGCCTGCGAAAGCCGGAATTCCTGATCAGCTATCGCGACGCGGCCTGTCGGCGGCTGCGGCGGAACTATTGCTGGATGTATCTCATCCTGCTTCTCGCCTGGGCGCTGAAGATTTCATCCTCCATGATGCAGAAGCCCGCGACGGCCGGCCGCGACATGGCGCTCGCGATCGAGCATGTCGTGGCGAATGCTGCACTTGGGCCGGTTCCGGGTCTGGCGGTCATCGGCCTCGTCGCGGTGTTCTACGTCGTCATCGCCTATTTTTCACTGAAGGTGGATATGTCCGATACCGAACTGGCGCATGGCTCTGTGCACGTGTAAGCTGCATCGATAAGGCGGCGGCCTATTCTCCATACAGAAATTTCAGAGCTTCTGATCATGCGTTTTTCTGACTATCGACCACGTCACGTCCTATGCATCTTGGGTAAAAAGGGTGATTTTTTAGAACTCGTTCGTTCGATGGAGTTGGCAATCGATGATTTCGCTGACGGCTTCGAGGTTGATACGGAATTCTCTCAGGACGTACCCGATGAACGCATGGCCGATGCCTTCAACGCCTCGTGGGATCGTGTTCACGAAAATGCATGGAACGATGCCGATCGCATTGCGGTGCGTGGCCATGGTTGCGTGATCTATGTGCTTGGTCCGCATATGGATCCGGAAGATGCCGTTAGAATATCCGCAGTAGCTCTCCGATTGGTCATTCATGCTCTCAATCATGGGGCTACGGCTGTGAAGGGAGAAAGTGCCGGTGTCGCACACGGTGTCACGCGATGGAAGCAAATCGGCCGCGATGCGGAATCCCTTTCGGAAGGGCGTGTTCTGGCCCGCCTTTGTCGTCAGGCTTTCAGCCGGCGGCCGTTGTGCGACGATGATTCATTTCTCAGCGTCGGGTTTCATCTGATAGGGCTACCTGAGGTCTTCGTGTCGAGAGCTCTAGCTGAGGACGAGTTGGAGCTCACAACAATAATCGACGATATTGCGGAGGAGCTTTATATCCATGGCGTCGATAAGACGCTGGCGATTCATGGCGCGATCTTGCTACCAATCGATGGTTATGACGAAGACGAACTAAAACATAATCCCTATGGAGCTGTTCACGTTAAATCCTTTGATAAAGTTGCACTGCAAGATTGGTCGAGCGAGCACCCAACATTCCATTCTTAGGTTTTGGGACACAGCGATGCACTTGATGTGATCCCGCCGCACGTCGAAGCTTCGATAGCTGGCGCACTCTCGGTTGTTTCGAGTCCGACGGTGATTGAGCGTTGTTCAGTTGAGGATGAACTCACCCTTGAGTGCTCGCCATTCCGTCGCAGAGATCAGTCGGCGGTGGACGTAGCTCACCGAGTGGATCGGGCCGTCCAGCTTCTCCTGCCAGAATTTCAGAAAACTCTTCATCTCGGGGAAGTCGGGGGCGAGATCGTAGTGCTGCCAGATATAGGCTTGCAGGAATTGCTGATGATCCGGCATGCGGTAGAGGATCTGGGCCGTGGTCACGCCGTAGCCCTTGAGCTGCATTGCCATGTCGTTCGTCATAGCGACCTCATTGCGTGGTGAATGATGGTCCCTATAATTGAGCGCTTGCAGGGTTAATGAAACGTTAATTTCTGATCCACGATGAGAATATTTCTGTGAAATCAGGTATTTGGCAGCACCCATGTATGAGTGCTGCCAGGGAGTTCAGCGCTTCAGGTGGCGCGTCAGGCGGGTTTCCAGCCAGGCCCAGAGATTGCGCAGCAGTTCTACCATGAGCAGATACATCAGCGCGGCCCACAGATAGGCCTGCGGGTCGAAGGTGCGCGAGAAGGCGAGGCGGGTTTGACCCATCAAGTCGAGGACCGTGACGATGGCGACGATGGCGGAGCCCTTGATCATCAGGATGATCTCGTTGCCGTAAGGGCGCAACGCCACGATCAGCGCCTGCGGCAGAATAACCTTGAAGAAGGCGACCTTCTTCGGCAGGCCGAGAGCAGCCGCACCCTCATGCTGGCCGCGCCCAACGCTCTCGATCGCGCCGCGCAGGATTTCGGCCTGGTAGGCGGCGGTGTTGAGCGTGAAGGTCAAAAGCGCGCAATTCCATGCATCGCGGAAAAACCACCACAGGCCCCAGGCCTTGAGTTCGGCGGAGAAACTGCCGAGGCCGTAATAGATGAGAAACAACTGCATCAGCAGCGGCGTGCCGCGGAAGAAATAGACATAGCCGTAGGAAAACCAGGAGAGGACCGGGTTCTTCGACATGCGCGCGAAGGCGAGCGGCAACGAGATGAGGCCGCCGAGCACGACCGAGAGGCTCACCAAAAGCAGCGTGACGCCAAGGCCGGACAGGTAGTTCGGCCCGTATTTCGCGAACTTTTCAGTGTCCCAGCCGCCGGTGATCATCAGGAAGATGCCGACGGCGAGCGCCAGCCACACACCCATGAAGATATTGCCGAAGAAACGGCTGGCGGTGAAGCGCTTCAGCGGAGCCGGCGGCGGGGCTTGCGGCGGGATGAGGGTGGTGACGTAGCTCATCGCGCGACCTCCGAGCGCTTGGCCCAGCTCTCGATGCTGGAGAAGACCAGCGACGAGAGGAAAGCAAGGATGAGGAAGAGCGCGCAGGCGACGGTGTAGAACTCGAAGGCTTCTTTGGTGACGCGCGCCGCGATGCCCGTCTGGCGCAGGATGTCCGGCAGGCCGATCACGGAGACGAGCGCGGTGTCCTTCAGGAGCGCCATCCACAGGTTTCCGAGGCCGGGCAGGGCAACGCGGATCAACTGCGGCAGTACGATGAGCTGCATGGTGCGGCCCTCGTGGAGGCCGAGCGCGTAACCCGCCTCGTACTGGCCGCGCGGAATGGCCTTGAACGCGGAAAGCAGAACTTCCGAACAATAGGCGGAGAAGACCAGGCCGAGTGCGAACATGCCGGCGAAGAAGGCATTGATCTCGATCGTGCCGTCATACCCCATCGCGGCAACGAGGTTCTGCACGAGGATCTGCAGGCCGTAATAGACGATGAAGAGCGTCAGCAGTTCCGGCAGGCCGCGGAACAGCGTGGTGTAGATATTGGCCGAAAGCCTCAGCGACTTTTCTTCCGACTGCTTTGCCAGCGCGATGAAGAAGCCCATCAGCAAGCCGACGGGAAGGGTCGCGATGGCGAGGCTTGCCGTTACCAGGAAACCGAAGGCGATCTCGTCGCCCCAGCCGGCGGCGCCACACGCCAGGAGCGTATTGCCCAGGAAAAGATTGAAGATGCCGATCGGCCCGCAAAAGGGATCGATGATCCCGATAAATGCGGTTACCGCCTCGACGATGGCGGTGAAAAACCCGCTCATGCCAGAAGAACCCCCGATGCGCTTTGCGCTTGTTGTTCAAGCGCTTCGTGCGCCTGTCTTTTCTTATATGCAAGTTCTCAAACAAAAGGAGCGGGAGAGCAAGCCCTCCCGCCCGTGCATTCTGGTGATGGGGTCAGAAAAAACCCGCATGACGCAGATACGGCCGTGTATCAGTCGCCATAGACGTCGAACGGGAAGTACTTGGCGTTGATTTCCTGGTACTTGCCGCTGGCGCGGATAGCTGCGATCGCCGCCGTGAACTTGTCGGCGAGCGCGGTTTCGCCCTTGCGGACCGCGATGCCGGCGCCTTCGCCGTTGATGACCGGGTCGATCGGCAGCGTGCCGAGCAGCTTGCAGCAGGCGCCGGCATCGGTCTTCAGCCATTCGGACAGCACCACCACGTCGTCGATGGCGGCGTCAATGCGGCCGTTGGCGATGTCGAGCTTGTACTCGTCAGCCGTCGGATACATCTTGACGTCGGCGTCCTTCATATGCGCCTGCGCATAGTTGGAGTGGGTCGTTGAGCCCTGTGCGCCGAGTGCCTTGCCGGCGAGCGCTTCGGGGGTTGCTTCCTTGATCTCGGAATCCTTCGGCACGATGATGGCCGGCGGCGTGTTGTAATACTTCTTGGAGAAGTCGACCTTCTCCTTGCGCTCCGCGGTGATCGACATGGAGGCGACGATCGCGTCGAACTTCTTGGCGATGAGCGCCGGGATGATGCCGTCCCAATCCTGCGTGACGAAAGTGCACTCTGCCTTCATTTCCTCGCAGAGCGCCTTGGCGATGTCGACGTCGAAGCCGGTCAGCGTGCCGTCGGATTCGAGGTTGTTGAAGGGCGGGTACGCGCCTTCCGTGCCAATCACGATCTTCTCGCCTTCAGCCATCGCGGACGACGCGAAGAGGGCGATGACCGCAGCCGAGGCTGCGAGCGTGAAACGTTTGGAAATACGCATTGTGATCCTCTCTGTTAAAGGCTCTCCGGTTTTTCTTATTGTCCGGGCCTTGATGTGAAGCGGGCAGGCCTGCCCGCTTGGGCCGGATAATCGACCGTTTTTTGCCAAAAAATCAACTGGTTTCGCGCCGCTTTTCCGCCCGGTTTCCCCGACAATTTCAAGCCCCGCCTCTGGCCGGGCTGAGGAAGAGGCCTATCTGGTGCCTCATCCAAGGTCATTCAGGTGAGGTTAATATGCTCCTGGCTAGGCCTTGAGTGGATTGTGACGGGTTCGCGCACCGGCCGGAAGAGCCGCGTGGGCCGCAAATGAAAAGACGGGACACCGTGAGGATAAAACGATGACTTTCCGCTCCAGACTTTTTGCAACCGTTGCGCTGCCTGTCCTGTCGACGGTGCTGATCGCGACGCCGACGCTCGCAGACGCCCTGATGAAACCGTTAGAGGTTGCGCAGGAGAACACCGGCGAAGGGCAGCCGAGCGAGGAAGAATTGCTCCTGCAACAGCAGCAGCAACAACAGGATGATGCTCAGCCCGCCGCCGAGGAAGAGCAGCAGCGCCAGGCTGACGAACAGAAAGCCGTGGAAGACGCTGAGAAAGCCGCCGCCGAGCA
This sequence comes from Shinella sp., assembly GCF_052438155.1. Taxonomy (NCBI): domain Bacteria; kingdom Pseudomonadati; phylum Pseudomonadota; class Alphaproteobacteria; order Hyphomicrobiales; family Rhizobiaceae; genus Shinella; species Shinella sp. The sequence continues at coordinate 820,128 of NZ_JBQVPI010000001.1, forward strand.
GAAGGCTGCCGAAGAGGAAGCCCAGCGTGCTGCCGGTGAAGAGCAACAACGTCAGGCCGACGAACAGAAGGCTGCGGAGGACGCGGAAAAAGCTGCTTCCGAGCAGAAGGCTGCCGAAGAGGAAGCCCAACGTGCTGCCGGTGAAGAGCAGCAGCGTCAGGCCGAAGAACAGAAGGCCGCTGAAGACGCTGAGAAAGCCGCGGCCGAACAGAGGGCTGCCGAAGAGGAAGCCCAACGTGCTGCCGGTGAAGAGCAGCAGCGTCAGGCCGACGAACAGAAGGCCGCTGAAGACGCCGAGAAAGCCGCGGCCGAGCAGAAGGCTGCGGAAGAGGAAGCCCAGCGCGCTGCCGGTGAAGAGCAGCAGCGTCAGGCTGACGAACAGAAAGCCGCCGAGGACGCCGAGAAAGCCGCTTCCGAGCAGAAAGCTGCGGAAGACGAGGCGAAGCGCGCTGCTGAGGGCGAACAGCAGCGACAGGCCGACGAGCAGAAGGCTGCCGAAGAACAGAAGCCGGCTGAGGATCAGCAGGCCGAGCAGCCTGTAAAGCAGCAGGACGGTAGTGCTGAGGAGACCACGACCGGCGAACAACCACCGACCGAAGAGCGTGAGAAGCCGGCCGTTGCCGGTGAGGAAACGCCGACTGAAACAGGTACGGATCAGCCTGCGACCGCCGAGACCGGCGAAACGGCCATCGATGCGCCGGTGCCGGAGGTCGTGGAGACGCTGACGGAAGAGCAGAAGCAGGAAATCGCCGAAGACCCGTCAAAGACGGATGAGACGGTCGTGCTGCCGGTTGAAAACGGTGCCGCGGTGCTAGACAGCGACAAGGATGCCGACAAGACCGGTGGCCGGAAGGGCCGCGAGGACCGCCGCAAGCAGCGCGAGGAATTGCGTGCGCAGGACGAGGCAATGCCGGTGCCGGAATCGGATGATTCCGCCCAGGCCGAAATCTCCGAGGAGGTTCGCGAGGCCGTTCCCGGCAAGATCGAGGCGGCCATCAACGAGGAGGGCGAGCGGGTCGAGAAGGCACCGGATTTCGCCGTGCCCGAGACGACGAACATCATCAACAACACGGTGATCAACAATACGATCGTCAACAACAACACCGTCAACAACACGACGATCGACAACAGCGCCACCGAGGTCAATGTGATCGAGCGGATCGAAAACCGCACGGTCCTTGAGGTCGGCGACCAGTTGATTGTGCGCGGCGACGACCGGCCGCGCCTGCGCCGCGATTCGGAAGAGGTTTTCTACGATAACCTTGCCCGCGGACGCATGCGCGAAACGATCACGCGTCCCGGCGGCGTGCGGATCGTGACGATCTACAATCGCTACGGCGACATCATCCAGCGCTCGCGCGTCGGCCGGGACGGCAGGGAGTATATCCTCGTCTATGCGCCGGAACTTGAAGGCGATGCGCCGCGCCCCGGTCTCGTCGATGTGGGATACGAGTTGCCGCCGATGCGTCTGCGCATACCGGTCAGCGACTACATTATCGACACGTCGAGCGAGCCGGATCGCGACTACTACGAATTCCTCTCCGAGCCGCCGGTCGAGCGCGTTGAGCGTGTCTATTCGATCGATGAGGTGAAACACTCGGCCCGTCTGCGCGACAAGGTGCGCCGTATCGACCTCGATACGATCACCTTCGCCACCGGCAGCGCCGAAGTGCCGATGTCGCAGGCGCGCACACTGCGCAGCGTGGCGGAGGCGATGCAGAAGGTGCTCGACAAGGATCCGGGTGAGACCTTCCTTATCGAGGGCCATACTGACGCGGTCGGCGCCGACAAGCCGAACCTCGTGCTGTCCGACGAGCGCGCCGAATCGGTCGCGAGCCTGCTGACCGAGGTTTACGGCGTCCCGCCAGAAAACCTCCAGACGCAGGGTTACGGCGAGCGCTTCCTGAAAGTGCGCACCGACGTGGCCGAACAGCAGAACCGCCGCGTCACCATTCGCCGCGTCACGACGCTGGTGCGTCCGATGGCGAAAGCGAACTGATCGCGTCTTCGTGCGTTTCACCATGGCCGTCGGCACGACCGGCGGCCATGTCCTGTTCAGCGCGGATTCATCTGCGATGGATTAGCGTCGCAACAACACAAATTCGCCTGCAAATCTTGATTCAACGCCGGCATAACCGGCAACGAGGAAACGCCAATGGGTAAGAGAACAACACTTCTGGCAACGGTGGCTTTGCCGCTCGTGTCGCTGGTTTGGCAACCGGTGAACGCGGCGGTGATGCGCCCCGCGTTCGTTTCCGAGGGCGTGCCGCACGTCATTACCGTTCAAAGCGAGGGCGATCTTTCCGAGGAAGAACTGCGCCGTCAGCGCCGCGAACGCAAGCAGGCGCGTGAGCAGCAGCAGGGCGACGAGGGGCAACAGCAGGATCGTCAGAAGGCGCGCGAGGAGCGCCGCCAGAAGCAGAGTGAGGCTGAGGGCGAACAACAACAACAGGGCGATCGCCAGAAGGCGCGCGAGGAACGTCGCCAGAAGCAGCGTGAGGCTGAGGGCGAACAACAACAACAGGGCGATCGCCAGAAGGCCCGCGAGGAACGTCGCCAGAAGCAGCGTGAGGCTGAGGCCGAACAGCAGCAGCAGGGCGACCAGCAGAAGGCCCGTGAAGAACGCCGCCAGAAGCAGCGTGAGGCTGAGGCCGAACAGCAGCAGCAGGGCGACAAGCAGAAGGCGCGGGAAGAACGCCGCCAGAAGCAGCGTGAGGCTGAGGCCGAACAGCAGCAGCAGGGCGACCAGCAGAAGGCCCGTGAAGAACGACGCAAGAAGCAGCGTGAAGCTGAGGGCGAACAGCAGCAGGGTGACCAGCAGAAGGCCCGCGAGGAACGCCGCAAGAAGCAGCGCGAAGCGGAGGCCGAACAGCAGCAGCAGGGCGACCAGCAGAAGGCCCGTGAAGAACGACGCAAGAAGCAGCGTGAGGCTGAAGCCGACCAGCAACAGCAGGGCGACCAGCAGAAGGCCCGTGAAGAACGACGCAAGAAACAGCGTGAGGCGGAGGCCGAACAGCAACAGCAAGGCGACCAGCAGAAGGCCCGCGAAGAACGCCGCAAGAAGCAGCGCGAGGCGGAAGGCGAGGAACAGCAACAGGAAGAGCGGCTGAAGGCGCGGGAAGAACGCCGCAAGAAGCAGGGTGATGCCGAGGTCGATCAGCAACAGCAGGAGGCGCGGGAGAAGGTCCGCGAAGAACGGCGCCGCAAGCGCGACGAGGGCCGTGAACGGATTGCCAGGGATCCCTCCAAGACGACTGAAACGATCGAGCTGCCGTTCATCGATGGTGCGGCTGTGCTCGATAGCGACAAGGAATCGGACAATCGTCGGGATTCGTCGCGCGAAGAACGCCGCCGCAAGCGCGCGGAAGAACGACGCAATGCTGATGTCCGCGTTCCTGAATCCGACCGGGATGCGCAGATCGGCTGGAAGGACCGCGATCGCGTCGAATACGAGCCGGCCGAGCGCGAGCGGGGCGAACGCCGTGACCGTCGTCCGCGTTATGCCGATCGTGATGGCTGGCGCGTCGAGCGCGAAGTGGAAGACCGCTTCGTGATCAACTTCGGCGACCGTGTCATCGTGCGTTCGGACGATGGCGGTCGTCTGTCACGCCGTGCGGCGGAAACCTATTTCGAGGACCTGCCGAACGGCCGCGTTCGCGAAGTCATCATACGGCCGAACGGCGACCGGGTCGTTACGATCCGCAACCGCTACGGTGAGGTCATCCAGCGCTCGCGCATCAACAGTGCCGGCCGTGAATATGTGATGTTCTATGCGCCGGAAATCGATCGTGACAGCCGGCCGACCTTCGTCGATCCCGGCGAGCGGCTGCCGCCGATGCGCCTGACCATTCCCGTCGACGACTATATCATCGATACGTCGGCCGAGGATCGTCACGATTATCGCGAGTTCCTCGACCGGCCGCCGGTGGAACCGGTTGAAAGGGTCTACACGCTGGATGAAGTCAAGTATTCCGCGCGTATCCGCGACAAGGTGCGCCGTATCGACCTCGATACGATCACGTTTGCGACCGGCTCTTCGGAAATTTCGATGAACCAGGCGTCGTCGCTGCGCAAGGTGGCGGATGCGATCAACGAGATCCTCGATAAGGATCCCGGCGAGACCTTCCTCATCGAGGGGCATACGGATGCCGTCGGTTCGGACGAATCGAACCTCGTGCTCTCCGACGAGCGCGCCGAGGCAGTCGCCAACGTCCTGACGGATGTCTACGACATCGCGCCGGAGAACCTTGCGACGCAGGGCTATGGCGAACGCTACCTGAAGATCGAGACGGAGAGTGCGGAACAGCTCAACCGCCGCGTCACCATTCGCCGCGTTACCCCGTTGGTAAAGCCGGTCGCAATGGCCGAGTGAGGAACGACGTTTTCGACAAACGAGGCCGCGGGAGAAATCCCGCGGCCCTTTTTTATGACTGGCAATGCCGTCACACGCGCCCGTGCGGAACGCTCAGCCTTGCCTCATCTCGAGACCCGTGACCGTGACGACGAAGTCGGCGATGGTTTTTGTATCGTCGAGATCGAAGACGGGGAGCGTCGTGTCCGTCACCGGGTGATCGGCGGCGATGGCGGCGATATGCGGGTCTTCGGGGGCGAGCGGCGTGCGGTTGGCGGCTTCTAGGCGCCGGGCCTCGATCTTCGGGATCGGTTCGCGCTTGTAGCCTTCGATCAGCACGAGGTCGCAGGGTGCGATGCGGGCGAGGATTTCCTCGAAGGAGGGTTCGGCAGCACCGCGCAGTTCGTGCATGATGGCATAGCGGGTGCCGGAGACGATGGTCACTTCATAGGCGCCGGCCTGGCGATGGCGGTAGCTGTCGGCGCCGACCTTGTCGATGTCGAAGTCGTGATGGGCGTGCTTGATGGTGGAGACGCGGTAGCCGCGGGCGACCAGTTCCGTCACGAGGCGGACGGCAAGGCCGGTCTTGCCAGAATTCTTCCATCCGGCAATGCCGAAAATTTTCGGTCGCGTCATCGTTCCAGCACCCAGAGCCAGTTTTCCGCCTCGTCGAGATCGTCCGGCGTGTTGATGTTGAAGAAGGGGTCGAAATCGCCGCGCGCCGTCTCGATCAGCGGGAAGGTGACTTCACGCGCCTGGTGGCGTTCGAGATAGCTGCGCACGCGCAGGGCGCCGCCGCTGGAGAGCCAGTCGGCAAGATCGGCGGCAAGCGCCACCGGCCACAAGGCGAAGACGGGATGCAGCCCGCTTGCCGAGCGCGCGACGGCGATGCGGTCCGGTGCGTCGATGACGCGGGAAAACCGGGCGACCAGATCGGACGGGAAGAAGGGGCTGTCCGTTGGAACGGTCGCGACGTGGCTGGCATCCGGGTGATCGCGGCGTGCGTAGTCAAGTGCGGCGAGCACGCCGCCGAGTGGTCCGGCGCGGGCTGCATCGAGGTCGGCGAAGACCGGAAGTTCCCCGCCGCGCTCGAAGAGCACGGGGCCATTGGCATTGACGGCGACGGCGGAGACCTGCGGGCGCAGCCGCCGGGCGGCGCGGTCGATGAGTGCTGCGCCGCCGAGGCGGATGCGTGACTTGTCCTGCCCCATGCGGGAGGAGAGGCCTCCGGCAAGAATTACGCCCGGTATCGCATGCGCCAGTGCCATCTCATTCCTATTGGCCGGTATCCCTCGCCATCCGGTCTAGTCGGTGAAGGCCCCGGTCGCAACCCTTTCCGATGTCAGGGCGATTCCGGCTTGGACTCCTGGGCGACTGCCGCCGCGCTGCGGCGGTTTTCGCGGTAGAAGGTGTAGAGACCCGAAGCGACGATGATCGCGACCCCGACGGTCATCCAGAGGTCCGGCAACTCGCCGAAGAACAGGAACCCGATGGCGATCGCCCAGAGGAGGCTCGTATAGCGGAAGGGGGCGATGAAGGAGATTTCGCCGGAGCGCATGGCGCTGACGATTCCCTGATAGCCGACGAGAAGCAATGCGCTCGCCACGGCGAGCCGGCCGAATGTCTCGGCAGACATAGGCTGCCAGCCACCCAGCGGCTCGATCAGGACGGCGCCGGTGAGCGTGATGGTGGCGGAAGTAACGGCGCTGACGAAAAGCGAGGGCACGTCGCTGCTGATCTGCCGCGTCGCAAGATCCCGCGCCGCCGCACCGACAACGGACGCGATCACATAGGTGGCCGCCAGCGAAAACCCTTCCGGCCCCGGGCGAATGACGATGAGCACGCCGGCGAAACCCGCAGTAATGGCGAGCCAGCGCCGCCAGCCGACTTTTTCGCCGAGAAACAGCGCAGCACCCAGCGTGACGGCGAGCGGCAGGGCCTGGAGGATCGCCGCGGTGTTGGCGAGCGGCATGGCTCCCAGCGCGGAAACATAGGCGATCGACGCGAAGATTTCGGCCACAAGCCGCAGCATCACCGCCGGTTGCAGGATCACCCGCCAGGAGCGCAGCGCGCCCATCCAATGGGCAATGACGACGACGAGCACCGTCGTCATCAGCCCGCGCACGAAGAGGATCTGGCCGGTATTCATCGTCGCGGTGACGGATTTGACGAGGGCATCGTTGCAGGTGAAGCCCGCCATGGCGACGGCCATGAAGAGCGCGCCTCTGGCGTTTCCGGTGAGATTCATGCGGGTGATTCCAAGCTTGTATGCACTCTAATAGGCTGATTGTGTGCCGTATGCCATTGGAACAAACAGGGTCGTTGCCGAAGGAAGCAGCGGATGGGCGAATATTGGGCAGGAAGCCCTGCCAGCTGGGCGCAACACGCTGAGTTTCTGCCGTTTTCCCGAAGGACTTCCTTAAGTTTCCCCACCTATCGTTGCGGCATCCCAATGAACGATCGCATGATGCGACGGGTGAGGGCAGGCCGCCCGGTGTGGGATCGGCCGAAGCCCCGACATGCTACCTGCCGGCCGCGCTCGCCTTGGCGAGCCTCAGCGGCCGCTTCGGCTTTGAGGAACACCCGCAGGGATCTTGGTCGTTAAAAAAAACGTCGGGGAACCCATGTCCTTCATTGATCGCCTGCTCCAGCAGCGCCGCATCGTCACCAAGGTGCTGCTGTTCGTCATCCCTCTCGTCGTGCTGATTGCCGGCATCGGCCTTGTCGGCTATTTCACCGCGAGTACGCTGAATGGCCACATGACGGTCACCCGCGAGACGATCAACAGCCTGTCGCACTTCCAAAACCTGCGCACCGGATTGCAGGATTTTGCCGACCGGCCGGGCCAGGACACCCGCGATGCGCTGGGCGCCCGGATCGACGAGCAGGAGGCGGGGATCCAGGATCTCGACGCGCTGCTGCCGGATGCCGGCGAAAAGGCCAAGATCGCTTCGGTCGTGGCACTTGCCGGCACGATGCGCAGCCAGGCCGAAACGCTCTGGGCGATCGACCAGGAACGCAATGCCGTGACGGCAGCGCTGGAAGGCGCGCTGGCGGCGATGGCCAAGGACGGCGCGTTTGCCGAAAAGCAGATCGGTGTCATCCGCAGTGAATCGGGCGAGAAGGAAGCCTTTGCCAAGGCGTTGCTTTTCGATGCCGCCGCCTATCAGGGCCTTGCCGAACGCATCGGCAAGTTCCGCAAGCCGGTCGCGCTGGCGATGAAGTCGGAGGACAAGGTGAAGGCGGCCGAAACCTATCTGCCGCAGCTTCTGAAGCAACTCGATGAATCCAAGGCGATCGCCTCGACGAAGGCCCTGGGGCAGATCAAGCCGTTCGAGGTGGAAGTCGCCAAGATCAAGGAGATCCTTGCCGGCACCGACGATGCGGAAAGCAAGAAGACGAAATTCATGTCGGTACTCTCCAAGCTCACGAAGTTCGATGCCGACTTCCTGAAGGAAGCGGGCAAGAACTCCGATACCGCCGCCAAGCGCTTTGTCGGCATGGATGCAGAGATTGGTCTCCTGAAGACGCTGATCACCCTGATGGGCGATACGTTCAAGGGCATCGATGAGACCCGCCTGCATATCAGCGAACTGCACCGCAAGCTCGACCAGGGCAGCCGCGATGCGGTGCTGGCTGACGTCAAGGCCGTTGCGACCAGCGCTGCCGAACTTGCCAAGCTCGGCACAAAGAATGCTGCGCTGCGCGACCTTTCGGAAAAGCTCGCGCCATCGCTTGCCAGCATCGAGAAGGGCACGCAGGACCTCATCACCGTCGGAGAGAAATGGCAGGCCGCGCGCGCTGCCGCCTATGTCTCGGTCGCGGATGCCAGCACCACGCTCGAACAGTTCGTTTCCACGGCGCAGGAGGCCGGTAAGGCGGACAGCCAGCGGTCGGCAAACGTCTCGCTCATCGCCATGGTTGCCGGCACGCTGCTTGCCATCATCGGTGGCCTGATGCTGGTCGAGACGCTGCGCGGTCCGCTGAAACGCGTGACCGAGGCGATGTCGCGGCTTGCCAGCGGTGACCTCGACATCAGCATCGACGGCCGCAACCGTGGTGACGAAATCGGCGACATGGTGCGCTCGGTTGCCGTCTTCCGCGACGCCGCTCGGGAAAACGTGCGGCTGGAGCACGAGGCAGAGGCCCAGCGCCAACTGACGGCAGAAGAGCAGGCCCGCCGCACCAGCGAACGCGCCCGCATCGAGGCGGAGCAGACCGAGGCGCTCACTGCGCTCTCCGACGTGCTCGGACAACTCGCGGCCGGCAATCTCGAAGAAAGCATGACGGAGGCACTCGCCGCCGAATATGTCGCCATGGCCCGTACCTACAACAATGCCGTCGAAGCGCTGCGCCTGACCCTTTCGGACGTCCGCGCCACGACGATGGAGATCAACGGCGGCACGGACAATCTGGCCGCATCGGCTGACGACCTAGCCCGTCGCACGGAGCAGCAGGCGGCGGCGCTGGAGGAAAGCTCCCGGGCGCTCCGCCAACTGACCGATATCGTCCGCTCGACGGCCGAGAGCGCGCAAAAGACGGCGGTTTCCGTCGATGAGACGCACAGCTATGCCAAGCGGTCCAGCGAGGTCGTGGCGAAGGCGGTTGATGCCATGGGCGAGATCAACCGCTCGTCGGAAAAGATCAGCACGATCATCGGCGTCATCGACGAGATCGCCTTCCAGACCAACCTGCTCGCACTGAATGCCGGTGTCGAGGCAGCGCGTGCCGGTGAGGCGGGTCGCGGTTTCGCGGTTGTTGCGCAGGAAGTCCGCGAGCTTGCCCAGCGCTGCGCAGGTGCCGCCCGTGAGATCAAGGGCCTGATCTCCGCCAGCTCGACGCAGGTGCGCAACGGCGTGGCGCTCGTCACCGAGACCGGCGAGGCGCTTTCGGTGATCAACGAGCACATTTCGTCGATCCATGGGCTGGTTGGCAAGATCGAGGCCGCCGCCGCCGCCCAGTACGAGGGCATCAACGAGGTGAACCAGGCGGTGCACCAGGTCGAACTCATCACGCAGCAGAATGCCGCGATGGTGGAGGAGAACACCGCCGAAATCCACGGCCTGCGTCGTCGGGTGCAAAGCCTCAACCAGAAGATCGACCACTTCAAGACCCGCGATCTCGATATGCGGCAGAGCGGCTCCTACGGTCAGCACTACGCGGCTTAGGTTGGAAGGTTCCTCTGACAACAAAAAGGCCGGGTTTTTACCCGGCCTTTTTTCTTGTTCGCTGCCGCTTTTCCGTCATTCCGGAGACACCGCTATTTGGCGACCTCGTAGACGACGTAACTTTCCGCCGCCGGATCCGGGTCACCATAGGTTGGATCGACCTCGAAGCGGGTCAGGATGAAGTCGCCGTTGCGAAAAAGCCATTCGCCGCTGTCCCAGGCATCGCCGATGCCGCGCCAGGCGGTGTGGCTGGTGATCGTGCGTTTTTCCAGGTCGAAAGTGGCGTTCACCAGCAGGCCGGTGGCGCGAAAGCCACGCACCTTCGGATCGGCCTTGAGCTTGCTCATTTCCTCGTCGCCGTAGCTGTAGTCGAGGTCGGGCGTGGCGAAGGCGGTGAGTTTTGGGGATTCGTCGTCGCTCTTCTTCAGCACGAAGGCGTGGCGGATGTTGTATCCACCCCCGGGAAAAAATCACTGTTATTACTCTTGTAAAACCAATGACTTAGGGAGTCAAGGATTTTTCAAAAGATACCCGTGTGCAGCAATATGTGCGCATTTTGTGCAGCACTTTGGGTCTGTCCGCGACCGCTAAAACGGAAAAAACCCCGGGCAATGCCGGGGCGGTTCTATTGGTCTCGTTGTCGGGCGATCTGCATCCGAACAAGCTCGCTCAGCGGATGTCCGAACCATCCTTTGATGAAGCCCGGGACACAGTCCGGTTCTTCCTTCACCTTCTCGCTCATACCCATCGGCGCGACGTGCACGACGTTGCCTTCATCGTCCTTCATGCGAACAACCTTCTTCCATAGGCCTTCGACTTCAGCGGGCGTGAAGACGCGCGGTTCGGCGTCGTAATAGCAGCCCTTCAGGTCATGTTTGATCATTACGCGCACGCATTCAAGCAACGTGGCGTCGGGCTGGTCCTCATTCAATATTACAAACTCAATCATAGCGGTGTCTCCTTTTCCGTTATGTAGAGAAATCCGCTCTTTCGAAAAATAAATTAACAGAAATGCATTTTTTATTCGAATATCGCTCGTTTAAGCGAATTCAGAAATTCATAAAATACTAGATAGGTATGAGACGATAAAAGAAAGGCGTCTCACTTGTTTTAAAAAGGAGATTTCAACCATGCAGGCTAACACTAACTATTTTTCCATCACCACTTCCGTTGCCAAGCTCGACAAGACCACGACCAAGCTTGAAAAGGCGACAAACGAACTTGCCGACACGCTGGCGAATTCGGCGTACCGCGCTGAACTTCAGCAAAAGCTTATCGATGAGGTGAATGACATCTTTGACGAGATGCATGCTCGAAACGGCGTCTACCACAAGTTTTCCAGCAACAAGGATGCGCGCAAGCGGTCGCTGTTCGTCGCCTACGCCAATATCAAGGCCCGCTGCACGAACCCGGATCATCCAGCCTACAAGAACTACGGCAAGCGCGGGATTACCTGTGCGTTCGCTGATTTCGAGGCCTTCTCTCGCCACGTCGGCTTCCGACCGCATCCGAGCTATACGATTGACAGAATTGATAACTCACGCGGATATGAGCCGGGAAATTTGAGGTGGGCAAGCTGGACTGAACAAGCTGCAAACCGCCGTCCTTGCGGGAAGCGTGGGCCTTATAAGAAGACGCTCCACTAAAACCATTCGAAGGGCGGGATCATCCTGAAGTACGGTCTGATCACCATGATTTCCATCACGACGGCGAATATCCCGAAGACAAGCAGCCCCGCGAACACCAACCAACCCTTTTCGCGCTCGCTTATTTTCAACGGCTTCTCCTCATAAGATCGGTCATCCGGTTCGATAAATATCGGATGACCACTATCTCTCTACCGACATTTTACAACCATGTCCGCGCGTCCCTTTTCGACGGCAAGCTTTCCGCCGATCAGGTGCGCGGTATGGACGCAATCATTTACGGCACTGAACAGATTGATAGCCGCGGGCTGGCTTACGCGCTTGCCACGGCTCATCACGAGACCGGGCGTAAGTTCGTCCCGGTAGTTGAAAACCTGAATTACAGCGCATCGGGCCTTCTCAACACCTTCTCCAAATACTTCAGCAAGGCGGATGCCGCCAAGTACGCCCGCAATCCAGTCGCTATCGCAAACCGTGCCTATGCAAACCGTATGGGCAATGGCGATGAAGCTTCGGGCGATGGTTGGCTCTATCGGAGCAGGGGCGCTGTTATGATCACGGGGCGCGCGAACTATGCGAAGTTCGGGCTCGTAAAGAAGCCGGAAGCCGCCCTTGAGCTAGACCGGTCAGTGACCATCCTGCTTGACGGCATGATCAAGGGCAAATTCACCGGACTGAAGCTGTCCGACTATTTCAACGAAAAGACGACGGACTGGCGGAATGCGCGGCGCATCATCAACGGATTGGACCGTGCCGACGATGTCGCGGATTACGCCAAGAAATTTCACGCGGCTCTTGAAGCTGCATGCACTTAAAGAGGAATTCCCATGAAATATAAGAAGAATGAGCGCGGCTCTTACGAAATCGAGCCGCACACTTCAGACGAAGCAGCATTTCTTGAGAAGCTGTTTGAAAAGCTTGTCGGAAGAAACGAAGTTACGAGGGTATATGCTGATCAAGCCAACTATTCACGTCCACCGGACCCGATCCACTGTAGGGCCTGCTCAGTGAAATGATATAGAGTTGGTCGTTGTCGTCCAGATACTTTTCGAGGCGCTTATAAAGCTGGTCAGGCGTTTCATCGGTCGAAACCGCATATGAGGATTCCGAAAGCTTGGCGTACCCATCCGACTTCTTAATTTCGGTCAAAATGTCGGGGCGCGCCGTCTCTTTGTTCAGGTCGTATGTGACAACGTAGGCTACAGCCATATTTTTCTCCAAAGTTGTATTTCTGTAATCGAAGCACAATTTATGATGTTGATCTAGCGCATTTGCCAATTTTACCCAAGAAAAAAAGCCGCTAACTCACTGAAGAGATGGCGGCTTTCTAGCGTCGAAAAAGGAGATTAAACGACGCTTCTATTTAGCGGTCTTCAAGCCGCCAATGCTTCATTCCACATCGTATCGACCGTTTCCGGCGACAATTCGAGCGCGGAAGCAATGGTCAACAGCGTCGGATTAAGACGGTCAAACGTGGTTGCGTCGTCCCATTCGATTTGCGCTTCGTCCTTGGCTTGACCGTTCGGAAGACCGGCAATGATGCCGACAATCGAATCCAGCGAGAAGCCATTTCGTACCAGCGTCAAACGCAATTGACGGCGCGTAATCGGCTGCAATCCAGCGCGAATTTGTTCGGCGGTTGGCGGTACATACGGCAGAACTTCATACTCGCCTTCGTTGTCAGTTAGCCATTGGCGAATGGTCGGATTGAGCCCGAATGTGTCGTCTGGGCGGCTATTGTAGATGCACCGGTAACGTTCATTGTTCAGATCGGTGATGTCGATATCCAAAACATAAACGTCGGGCTCTGGCGTATTTCCAACCGAAAAAACTTCATGAAGGACAATGCTGATTGAGTTTTCTATAGTCATTATGCGGTTCTCTGCATGAGGGTGTAGTCGTTCATACGACCGCGAGCACGCCAAGTTCCTCCCAAGGCAGTTCCGGTAGCGGTCATAGTGTATGTATTGGTTGCCGCCGAAAGATAGACACTAGCCGTATCGTTACGATCAGTCGCAATACCAAGCGCTGAAACGGTATGACCAACACCGAAAGTCAGTGCGCCCGCTGAAGTGCCGGTATAGACTTCAGCCGCCGTGAAGCCGAGCGCGTGCGTGTGTGTCGTGGTCGTAACCGAGTTCGTAGTGCTGTTCGTGATGCTCGACGGCGTACCGAGCGAGATATTGCGGTCGGCGGACAGATCGCCGCCACCAAGCAGACCAAGGTTCGCATTGATCGAACGAGAAGTCGGAACAGCACCAACATCGGCAGCGCTGAGATTGATCGCGTGCGTATGCGAAGTAGTCGTTACCGAATTCGTCGTGCTGTTCGTGAGCGTACCCGGCGTGCCAAGCGTCACGGTACGGTCGGCGGTCAATGTGCCACCACCACTCAAACCGTTACCAGCCGTGATCGTGCGCGACCGGTCAGCCGGTGTGTAACCAAGCGCGTTTGTGATGTCTGCGATTATCAGTTGCAGTTCATGCGTGTGGGATGTGGTCGTTACCGCGTTGGTTGAGGTGCCGGAAATGGCACCGGGCGTACCGAGCGTGAGCGTGCGAGTTGCCGCAAGAGTGCCGCCACCAGTCAAGCCGTTGCCGGGGCTGATGCTGATCGCATTGCTGGCTGGCGTGTATCCGATAATCCCGTTGATTTTGGCAGTGGTCGCATATGCATCAGTCCAGAGTCGCGAACCATTCGCATAACCTGCTTTCGTATCCAGTTCGAAACGGAAAACCTCGCCGAACGTGATGTCATCCGTGGAACTGTCAAAAGACACGTTGTTGCTGTTGACGCGAATGCGACCCGAATACGAACCCGCCGTGGTATCGATCAGTTTGATTTCAGGCGCGGCGTTCGTGATGGTGAATACGCCAGACATCCCCAAAGTCGTGATGCCGTCGTAAGCACCGGAAATACGGGCGTTAGGCAATGTACCGGTCGAGTTAGTCAGATCGCGGTAATAAGCGCCGTGTTGACCATCCAGCAAGTCAGCATCAAGCGTAGAGCCCGAACCATCGTTACCAGCCGTCCAAACAATATCGCCATTGAAGCCGATGTTGCCAGAACCCGACAAAGGAACTGTCAAGATATTAGCTTCATACGAACCATCCGCGCCCGGGTCACTAAGGACGCGCCAAACGTTCGCGGAAACGCCTGTAAGCGCGCCGATTTGACCAGCCGTTGTTGGTCGATACCAAATGTTAGGTGCCGCACCTTCGACTTTCAAACCAGTTGCCGGATTTGTGGTTGACCAGTTCGAACCGGTGATATCCACGCTAGTGGTTGAGAGTGTAAAGCCGCTATACGCGCCACTCAGGCGAGCGTTAGGGACCGTACCGGCGTTCAGGTTGGATGCGCTGCGATAGAATGCGCTGTCCTGCCCATCCAGCAAATCGGCATCCAAGCCAGAGCCCGCACCGTCGTTCGCAGCCGTCCAAACAGGACTACCGGCAACGGTCAGCGCATTAGCGTTCCATACATGGCTGTTTTCGCCGATGATGTTGATGACGTTGTTGTTCGCGAAACCGAGGTATCCGGCACGAACGCCGTCGCCATTACGAAATTCGAGCAAGCCAGAGCGATCAACGGTGCCAGCGCGAAGCGACGAATAGCCAGTGTTTGCGGCTGTTGCCCGGACAAGCACGGTATCCGTTGTCGTCGTTGGTGTGGTGAACGTGGCGATGCTGGCGGCATTGGCGGTCAGCGTCGTAAACGTCCCGGTGTTCGCGGTCAGTGCGCCTGAAATGTTGGCGGAGTTTGCGGAGATTGAGCCGTTAACGGACAGATTGCCGATGAATTTCGGGTCCTGAACGTCGGCGGACAGAAGTTCGAAGCTCGTGCCGTTGTAGACGAGTTCCACGACCTTGTTCGCACGGATTTGACCAGCGGTAAGTGCCGTGCCGTGCGTGCTCAGAATGGACTTTGCGCCAAGGGAATTGGCGTTCAGCGTGCATGCGCCCGTGTTGTTGATGTGCGACCAGAAGCGAAGGACCATGCCTTTGTAATAGGCGGTCGGTGCCTGAACGAAGGTTAGGACATAGGCTGCACCCGTGCCGGTGGTCGTGAAAATCGGGTTCGTGCGGACGAATTCACGTTTGATCGCGCCGCGAATGTTTCGGATGATAGGTCCGATGGTCGAAGGCGCATATCCGCCCTGCACGCCGTTCGGCGAGGGGTTGGTGTTGTTTGCGTCCTGTTCGGTCCAGTCGGCGGCGTTAATGTCTGTCATGGAAGCTTAGCGCCCCTCTTGTTTGTGCCTTTCGATATTTATTGGTTTTCGTCGTAGCCAAGGTCGATCAGGAATTCATCGATTGCTACAGCAAGAGCCTGATTGCCGCTGCGATTGCGAAGCGTTACCAAGTTCTTCATGTGCTGTTTGATGCCGCCCTTACGCATTTCCGCCTGACCGATATTCGCCAGCCAGTTCACGGTTGCCGGATCGGTCAACAGCTTCACGCGAGATGCCCGCGCAATGCCACGAGACGCGCTCTTGGCAGCACCGGTTGCCGCACCTACCGCCAAACCACCAACCGCTGTACCGCCCGAAGCCATTATTGTAGCCGTGCCAAGAGCCGTGCCGAGCACATTGTCCTTGCTCAATGGATCAACGGAATCGAGGGAAGAGCGGTGTGCTTGCGTGTTCGAATGGTTGGCGTTCTTGCGATACTTGGTGAAGTTTTCTGCAATGCCGCTAAGTCGGTCTAGGTCAGCCCGGTATTGAGCGTTCGCGGTGCCCTTGAACATCGCGTCCTTGGCTTCCTTGGAAGTCTTGTTCCAGTTCCGCATAAATGTGCCGGGATCGAAATCGTCGGCGCTGTTCCTGCCGAGCCTATCGACATAACCGCCGATAACGCCGTTCCACGCCTCTTTGCCGCCCTCAGATTTTTCGACAAGGCGGCGAGACTGCGCAATGCGATTGCCGCCGTTTTTGGCGTTTGCCGTCGCCCAATTGAAAATTTTATCGGTATCGGCGGCGGATACAATCTTGTCCGCGACCGAGCCTTTGCCAAAGCCGGTTTCTTCATCGACAAGGCGGCGATAGTGGTTGTTCGCTTTGTTAAAGGCCTGTCGAGCGTCGGGACCGCTGGCAAGCGCCGTATTCTGCATGTCGTCGGAAAGCGAGCGATACAAACCGTCCAGATGACGTTTCATAACCGCGTCGGTTTCGCCAGCGGCACGCTTGCCAATATCGGTTCGGAATCCTTTGATGGTGTCGAACGAAACGCCGTTTTGCGCGTCGGCAACGATGGCTTTTGCTTGCTCGATGATCTGATCTGTCTGCGATCCGCGCGTAAGTTTGTCGAATTCGCCGAAACCGGCGCGGTCGGCTTCCAACTTCTGAAGGAAACCAGTGGTGCTATCCACAACGGCAGGCGATGCGATCTTTTCACCAGCTTTGGCATACAGGTCATTCGAGCGAGCGAAACCAGCCTTCTTCGCCAGTTCGGCTTGGTCTCGAAGAGCTTCACCAGCTTCAGCAATTGATTTCGGCTGATCGGTAAGACCGCCGATGATGCGCGAGAATTCGTTATCCTGCGCTTGAAAGGCCTGCTGAATCCGGTCTTCGATTACGTGACCGCTACGGGTCGGAATAAGCGCATGTTCAAGTTTGGCTGCACGATCTGAGCCGGTAGCCATACCAACGGTCGGCTCGACGCCAATCGCACGGTAATCGGCAGCACGAGCCGCAATTTCTGGCGTTTCATCCATTTCGCCGATGATACGACGGTTCCATGCGTTCTTACCGGCTTTGAGACCATGACCAATTAGACGACCAGCGCCTTCGCCAGCCGCGCCCATGGCAATGTTCGTACCGGTATCGCGGAGATATTCGCCGTTCGTGCGGGTGTCTTCGTTGCCGAACCACCAATTCAAGCCGCGTTGCGTGAGGTCACGCGCACCAGCCGCACCAACACCAGCACCGGCAACCGCGCCACCGACGCCGCCCGTAGCCGTACCGACGACGGGGACAGCCGAACCGGCAATTGCACCGCCAACACCACCAACGGCAGCGCCGCCGATACCGCCAACGGTCTCAGCCGCTTCGGGAACAATGCTGGCGAAATCGGAGAAGGACGGAATCCAGCCCTCTTGGTTGTACTTGTTCGTGCGCCCGGTTTCGGGATTGGTGTAAATGAAGTTCTGATCGCCGTTCGGTACGGCATCGGGGAAGAACTTGCGCAGTGCGTTCAGGCGGTCTTCGTCCTTGTCGAGCGCACCAACCGCCATGCGGACCATGGCAGGGGCTTCGGCAGAATCGTCAATGTTCGTGGCGTCTGGACCTGTTACCGTGCCGAAAATGTCGCTGCCTTCGATAGCGCGGCGCTTCCAATCCGGCAGAACGGTTGAACCTGCAATGGCTCGCTGTTTCCAATCTGACATTAAAGCAGAAAACCCCCAATTCCGCCGAGTCCGCCCCGGCGCTTACGTTTATTCAGCCCCGGCACTTCGGTGCCCATGAGCGAAATTTCAATCGGCGAAGCGACACGACTACGCGCGGCATTCGCCTGTATTTGGCTATTTAGCTGATTGTCCTGCGCTGACATGGCTTGTGCCAGACCGCCAAGGCCTGAGAATGCGCCCATGACTTTGTCTGTACCGACGCCGCCGATGGTGGACGGAACCTGTACGTTCTTGCCCGTGATCTTATTGAAAGCCTGTACGAGCGGACCATTCAGCGATTTCGGCTTTTCGGCTTCGGCAACGGGCATGGTGGTAGCGCTGGCTTTTGCTGCCATTACATCGGCAATCGGGTCGTACGTCTTGTTCTTTACGGACTCGGCGATAACCGTCGAGGAAACGACCGGATCGGCGGAACCCTTGGAACCGTTGTAGGCATCGCGCAGCCAACCGGGAGCATTGTCGCCCTTTCCGGCAGCGCCCCATACCCCGGGCTTGCCCATACCGACATGCATGGTGCCTTCGCCCATATAGCCGGGACCAGCGCCGAAACCGGTAATACCAGCCTCTTTGCCCTTGCGGACGATGTCTTCGAATATAGGGCGGTCTTCAGGATTTGCCCAATTGAGGCGTCGGTCTCCTTGGTAAAACCGCATGTCGCCAGCGCCACCGTGGTCATGGCGGACTGAGCCGGTACGCTGAGAACCTTCGCCAATGCCGTCCTGCCCGCCCGAAAAGACTTCGGCGGTGATGCCCATCTGTTCAAGGTAGGCGAGCCGCTTCAGAAGATCGTCCGAAAGCGGCTTGTTACGGGTTGCGCCTTGGTTGGCGTACCGAATGTAGTTCGCCATTAGCGCTTCACCCGCTTTGTGCCCGGTGGATCGTCGTCAAAGCTGAAGGTGGTGCCAGATGGCAGGGCTTCGAACTGCTCTTGTGTCGAGACAACGACGCCAGCCGGATTGGCGGACGAACCGCCATCACCGATAGATGAGGTGAATTCCTTGAAGCCCGAATAAGGGTTCGGGAGGTTACGGATTTCCGCTTCGGCTTCCTGCCATGTGATTTCATTGCGCTGCGCTTTGGATGCGATTTCGGCAGCGGAAATCTTGTTCTCGGCAATGCCCTTCATCGTTTGCGCGATGATCGCGTTACCCTGCGGATTTCGACTCAGCGACGGGATAGAAGCCAAATATTGCTTTGCGTCGAAATCTGAGGTTGCACCGGCGCCGGCAGGGCGCAAGTTTGGCGCGATACGCGATGTGATCGATTGAAACGCCTGCGCTTCCGCCATGCCGTCGATATTGATGCCGAGCGCTTCCGCATACGGACCAGCGGACAGCTTGAATTCGGCAACCTTACCCGTGCCGATCTTGCTGCCAAGGTCCATGAGCATTTCCATGTCGCTGACCATTTGCGGTGCTGCACTGCCAGCTTCGACAATGGTCGCGAGGCGTTTCGCGGCTTCTTCGTCGGACTTCTCAGCGAACTTGTTTGAGTTCTGACCAACCGTGACCGTCGTCGCACCGGCTTTTTTGCCCGCACGCATCCATGTTGTGAAATCTTCCGGCTGTCCGCCCGCTGCGGTTGTCTGCTCGACATACAGGTTGTATTCGCGGATATCGTCGGTCTGGCGGAAGGCTTCTTCACCAGATACGCGACCGCCAGCTTTGAAGCGTTCGGTTGCGCCAAGACCCTCGTTATAGCCGGGTGCGGCTTCGAAACCATCAGCACCAACGGTGAGACCGGCTTTCGCGCCTGTCTGCTGAAGCTGCTGGATCATACCGAGAGTGTCACGGGCACCAGCATCGTCGCCAACGGAAACCTGATACTGAAGGTACTGCTTAAGCTGGTCGATGGAATAGCCCATGTCGCCATTGTCACCACCGGCAAACAGGCCTTCGCGAAGCTTTGCAGCTTGTTCGGCTTGCTGAAGTTTCTGTTCCGATTCCTGTGCGGCGGCGCGCTGTTTGGCGAATGTGGCGTCTGCAACAAGGCTTTCGTCATATCCAGCAACACCAGTGCCAACGCCCGCACCGAGCGCGGACAGGAAGTTGGTAGGCTTCATCGAAGGACCACCAGCAATCATCATGCCAGCACCGCCTTGCATAAGAGCACGGGCGAGGGCGCGTTTCTTGTCCTCATCTTCGGGCAAAAATTGCGAAAGGAAGTTCTGGCGGTCAGGCGAAACGACCTGCTTTAGATCGTTTCCGCCGCTCTTTTTGAAGAAATCAAATACGCCCATTATGCTGCCCTCGCCATGAACGAAGCAACGTCAATGTGCTTCCTACCGTCAATCTCAACGACCGCTTCCGGGTGCTCTTCTTCAAGCTCTTCGGCAATCGGACCAATCCAGATTTTCTGTTCTGGATCGTCTATGTATGAGAACGAATAGATTGGCAGTTCCAAGCCATTCGTGAGCGGCATGTGACCAACAACCGAGTGCACAATTTTTGCAGCACGCGTGCACAAAGCGAACAGACCGGCAAGCGATGATAAGCCGCCAAGAACCTGCGCACCAGTGTTCGAATAGACTGGCGTAGTTTGGTTCTGATATCCACCGCCTTGCAGCATGTTAAGGAAGTTCTGCACGTTCTGAACCGGCAACTGTTCTTTCCTATCCCACTTGTTGATATCAGCCTGAAGTTCAAGCGTCGAACGGTCGTCCCTCTGCTGACCAACACCGGCAAGTTGCTGATACGGAAGGAACTGGTTGTTGTACGCATCAGCCGACTGACCAGCCGCCTGAAGACGCTGGTTGTTCAGGTTCGATTGATAGCTATTCTGTGCGTTAGCCGCGTTCATGCGCTGGTCATTCGACGCAAGCATGTTCTGGATATTCGACTGATAGTTGTTGTTCATCATGTTCAAACCTTGCATCTGATATGCACGGTCTTGATTGAACTGATCGTTCATCGAATTGGCTGCATTCATGCGCTGAGTCTGCTGAGAATCGTTCAGGTTCCCATAAAGCTGTGCGCCCTGCATGCGTGTGTTTTGCTGCTGATTGAGCAAGTCGCCGTATGCGGTCGTGGCATTCAAACGCTGTTGATTCTGATCACTCGAAAGCTGCCCATACTGCTGATTTCCGGCAAGGCGCTGGCTCTGCTGGCTGTCATTGACGTTTGCCCAATTCTGGTTGCCAGCGAGGCGTTGAGCTTGCTGTTGGCTATGCGCATCAGTGAGCGCATTCGCTGAATTCAAACGCTGTTGATTTTGGTCGGATGCAAGCTGTCCGTACTGCTGGTTGGCGTTCAGACGCGCGTTCTGCTGGCTATCATTGAGCGCACCGAGCGAGTTCGCGGCATTCAACTGTTGCTGTTGCTGCTGACCATACATGTCGCCGTACATTTGCGTTCCGGCGTTGCGCATCTGCTGTTGCGAGTTCTGAAGGTCGCCGTACATTTGCGTACCCTGCATACGGTTCTGCTGTTGAGCATTGCTCGTCTGCGAGAGGGCTTGGTTCGCCTGCATTTGGTTTTGCTGATCGGCGTTGTAGAGGCTACCGTATTGGTTCGCCGCTGACATCTGGCGATCTTTATCGGTGTTGAACTGGTTGCCGTACATGGAAGTGGCGACATCAGCCATAGCGGTAGCAGCGCCGGTTTCGGCGTTGTTGCGCTGAGTGGCAAAAGCACCGCTGCCGAGCCTGCCCATTGCGGCTGCTTGGCTGTCAATGCCCGGATTGGTGACGTTCTTCAGCTTTTCTGCGATCTTGTCTTGCTGGTTTCCAACCATCTGATCGAGATACGGGTTGTTGCCGATTTCCGCGCCGGATGCCGTCTTTTGCAACATATCCATGGCAGGGTTGTTGCCGTTGGCGAGGTTGCTCGCCTGTGCATTCTGAAGACCGGAAGCCGCATTTGTGTACTGGTTATAGCCCGCTGCCTGACCAACTGCGCTGTTCTGAAAATTGCCAGCTTTTGCAGCCTGTGCGAGGGCAGGATTCTGCGCACCAAGCATCTGCTGAATGTTGCTGATGGCGGAATTCTGGTAGCCGGTCATGCCCTGCGCATTGTGAAGCGCGGGGTTAGAGAAATCTTGCAGGTTGTTCAGCCGGTCGATACCGCCGTTCGTGAAGTTCGAAAGCTGTTGGGCCTGCTCACCAGCGCCATTGGTGTAATTCGCTGATTTACCGGCGTTGTCCAAGGCGGGGTTGTTAAAGTTCTGAAGGTTCTTCAGATCGTTGGCAGCACCATTTTGGAAATTGCCGAAGTTCGCCGCTTGCTCAGTCGCTTTATTGGTATAGTTTTGATCGAACTTCCCGGGCGAATTCGCTGTCTTACCGTTGGCGATATTGCTAACGAGCTTGTCTGTCGGGTTCTTGCCGAGTTCAACGCCTTTTTGCAAATCAGTCAGCGTCTTGTTCGACGGCGATTGCATCGTCTGATTCATGATCGAATTGACGGTCTTGTTCGCGTTCGTGAGCGCCGATTGATCGCCGTTACGAGCAAGATTTTCGATACCCTTCATCGCATCGGTAGTCGCCTTCGACTGGTCCGCAATGTTCTTGCCTTCCCACGGCTTCGGTGAACCGTTCTTGAAAAGCTGATCGGCAAGTTTGTACTGATCAAGGATGTACGGTTTTGCGCCATCCCAAGGTTCAGTTTTGGTAGTCGTTTCTTTGGGTGTTGACGGCATGTCTTATAGCTCCTTGAAGAGTTCTTCTTGTCCTTTCTGGAACCCGTTACGCTGCAAGACAGCGTTGAATTCCTTTCGTGGTTGTCCTACGATTTTCGTGTATCCTAACGCTTTTAGGTAGTGTCCGACGACCACATGGGCCTTCATGATTTCGCGTATGGACTTGTTCCTTTCGCCGCCAATAAGCAGCACATTCGCAATCTTTTCGCCGTCAACGGCGCATAGCTGAAGCACGGATGCGGCACGTTCAGTTGTGATCAATTTCCACTCATCCGAGCGCAGATTTTCGAGCAACGTTTCTTCGGTGATCTTCGTCGGATCGTGCGCAATAGCTGCGATCAACCATTCACGAACGCGCTGATATTCGTCCTCTGTGAAGCCAATCCTCATACGCCGAACACCGCGAAATCGAACGGTCGCGCGGTCGTCGCTGATGTGTGACCGACAACGAAGCTGCCATTACCGATAGACGACACAAATGCAGATGCAGACGCCGCATTTGCATTGCGCGCCTGAATGAATATCTTGCTCTGTGATGTGACTTTTGGATCGGTGACAGTGGTCGTTGTTGCCGTGTTGGCAAGCGAAAACGAGCCGGTGTTCTCGCTGATGGCGGCGACGACTGAGTTCAAAACTGTAGTGACTTGCCGGGAGTCGGCATGGTTAAATACGCGTTCCATGCGCTATTTAGCTACCGACGCCCCGCTGCCTTCGCGTCTACCTGCAATCCGTACGCGCGCTTCCACTCACCATCGATAGTGACGCGGAACCGCTGGTAACGGCTCTTCTCACGGAAATAGGCGAAACCGGTTTCCGCGTTGGATTCCTTCTGGTCGGACCAGTCGAGGTCTTTGTTCTGTAGCGACTTGGTGCCAACCGTTACACGAGCGGTGCCTTCACCTTCGAAGAGTGGACGGGCGGCGCTGACAATGGCGATATCCGCGCCGGTCTGGCTTACCTGTCGCGAAAGCTGATATTCGGGCGTTTCGATTTCCAGCGGCATCGTAGGACCACCAAAGCTGTAAACAGCGCCGGTAGAGTTCATCGCCCAAAGCATAGCTTTACCGCCTGCCCAAATGGGATCATCAAAGGAGCTTGGGACGGCGTTGATGGTGACAAACTCGTCAAGCTGATCGAGGGTCCACGGCAGGCTCATGCTGTTGAAGATGAAATGCGTGGTTGCCGTCGCGGTTGTCCATTCGCCTGTGTTGTAGTTGAAAATTAGCATCATGTCGGGAACGCCCGGGGTGGCGTCCTCGCTGCAATATTGCCAATAGACGAGCGTTTCGCGGGGATCGGCGGCTACGGTGATGAAGTTGGATTGGGTCAGGTCGGCGGTATCGAGGAACCATTTGTCGATCTTGCCAGCGCCGATGGGCGTAAGCTGACCGCCCTGAAGCATGTAGAAGCCATCGTCTGACAGGAAGAAGTGCTTACCTTCGACCGTGATCACGGACTCGGGAACTGAACAGCCTTTACCAACCACGCGATCTGTGAATTGGAAGACGTATGGCGCACCAACGAACTGCATCTGGACGATACCGCGTTGCAGTAGAAGGTAGCAGGAGTCATCCGCGACGATTCCGGTGATTGCGCCGAAACCGACGACATCCTGAAAGTCAGCCATAGTCGAAGGGCTGAACGTCCAATCAGAAGGAGCTTCAAGCCCTGACCAGCGCACACGATACGGGACAGCGCCATCAAGAGCGTCATATGTGTTGCCAAGGATGACGAAGCCCTTGTGGGTGTTGATATGCCTGCCTTTCGTGAGCGTCGTAAGGTTGGCGAACTGCACGTCGGCGTTCATGTCGATGAACTGCGGCTCATCAAGATAGTTCGTCGCGATCTGTAGCGAGCCGTACTCTACGAATTTCCAGCGCTCGTCGCCTGTGGTGTTGTATCCAGCCGTTCGCCCGATGGATGTCCACTTCCGGTCAACGGCGGACAGTTTGTAGAGCTTCCCGGCATCGCCTGAGTACACACGAGCATTGCCAAGCCGGTCTTGCCCTACGGCGGAACCGAGCGGCATCGATGTCATAGAGGTGTTTGAATAGAGCGTTGCCGACTTCAGCGGGAAGAACGTGACGTTACCCTGTCCACCGCCGCGACCGGGCGTGCAGTTATGAGCGCGTACAAGGCCCGGGCTGTTCAGCGCCGGGACATCGGGCATAAAGCTGGTGAAGCCGACATCGATCAAAGCCATGTGCCGGTATCCATGATGATAACGCCACCGACACGCCCGCGACGGTCGTCTTCGGCAACCACACCAAGCGCTTCCTGAAGGGCCTGATTTTCGATCTGGACACCTTCAGGGTCCTTCTCGAATTGGTAGAAGGCCTTCATGACACTGGCGAGGTACACGCCGACATGGCGGTCAAACAGCCAATTCGATTGCGTTTCGGTCAGGTCAGGAAAGGCTGAATGGTAGACGACATCAACGGTGCTATCCGGTTCGCCAACAAAGACCAGATCGTCGGCAACGCGGAAATAGCCGACTTGTCCTTCAAGCAGCGTGGCGCTGGTCGGCGATACGGGCTTGTATGTTAGTGTGCCGGTGATTGAACGGATTTCGATGAAGTCGGCGGGTAGGGTGGTCGTACCGTCCGTTACCGTGAGCGTCACGCTTTTCTCAGCCAGATAATGCTTCACGAGCGGTCGAAGGTAGGCTTCGGCGCGACGAATGAACGTAACGATTGGTGCGTCATCACGGATGCAAAGCGCGTTAATGTGGGAAATGAACTCGTCGTAAGTCAACGCTCAAAGCCTCCACTTGTTGGTGCGGAACTTCGCGTTGTCGCTGTCATTCAGAATGCGGCGCATGGCTTCCGGGTCTTCGGTGATGCCTTGGCGCTGTAGGTCGAAATACATGCTGGTTGGCAGGCTTGCGACCTTGACCAAATCGGAATGACGACCGGTGTAATTGAAGTCGGATTCCTCGTTCGCATTGGCGGCGAGAATTGCGTCTACCTTCTGATGTGTCGTGATGCGAAGGTTGTCGCCATCGCGCGTGAGATAGACGGTATGAGTAGGGGTATCTTCCCATACGATTGTGCCTGATGTGACCAAGTCACCGGCTGTAAAATGATCCATTCAATGTTCCGCTTGGTTACTCTTTTTGAGTATTTAGCGGCGGAACCGATTTGCTATTTTCAGACGAAGCGCAAAAAAAGAGCGCCCCGAAGAGCGCCCTTAGTCAGTCCTGAAGTTGTTGTTTTTATCAGCCGTTCAGGTCGGAAATCTTCGCGTTACCGGCTTCGTTAAGGCACTCAAGTGTGAGTTCGGTAACGAGCATGAATTTCGAACTGTCGCCTGTCTTGGCGAGTTCTTCCTTCTTGAGGTTACGGACAATGGCTTGGTTCCAAAGTTCCGGGTCAAACGCAATAACAACGTCCGTGTCCATGAAACGATGCGGAAGGATATCAACCGTACCGAAGTCGGACTTGTAGATGTCAACAGCCTGATAAACCGTTGCGTCCTTGGCGTTCTGCTGCTTGGTGCCGCCAGCGGCGAAGGTCGAAATCTTCGACTTCAGCGTGCCGGGAGCAATGACCTTCTTCGGGTCGCCGCCTTCATTCCAGATGCCCTGAAGGGCGGTAATGAACATGGCTTCCGTGAGAGGACGCTTGGTGCCGTCCGTGACCGCGCCAACAGCACCGGCAGAGTAACCAGCGGTTACGCCGTTCGCGCCATGAAGGGCATTCGTCTTGATGAACGCTTCAGCGCCGCCGAGCTTACGCGTACCGACTCCTACTGAAGGGTTGGCAGAAACCAGAGCGGATTCGATATCGCGCTTGATTTCCTTACCGGCTTTCGCGATTTGGCGTGCGAGTTCATCGGACGTGCCAGCGGTCGAAACAGCGGACAGCGTGCCTGCGATACGCACATCTTTCGTGAAAATCTGAGCCTGATTGGAAATGCGGACAGGGGCAACAAGCGTCGAGTCGGATGCATCAGCACCTTCAGCGGCGGCGTTGTCCTTGTTGGCAGCGGCAAGCGTATCCTGAAGCCATTCGTGCTTCGTGGCGGTTGCCTTGGTCTTGCCGATAGAAGTGACGAAAGGGGTTTCTTCCGGCGAAATCATGGAGATGATGTTGGACAGGTCTTCCTTGACGTGCGTTACATCTGAAGTCTTCAAAGTGGGCATTTATTTAACCTTCTTATTTGTTAGAGCAAGCCTTTAATGAGCGCTGCGGCATCATTAACATTGCGGCTTTTGTTGAATTTTTCGTACTGAGCGCGATTAAAATCGGTGGTGTTACGCGAACCATTCTTCTGCGAAATGACTGGCTTTTGGTTCATCTTTTCGACGGCTGGTGCAACGGCTTTGTGCTTTTCGCGAAGGCGTTGGTAGTCGTAGACAAGTGAGATAATCCGGTGATCATTCAGACCTTGCAGTTCCTCGCCGCTGAAATCATATTCGCCCAAGAGCGAAGCCATGCTTTCAAGTGCGGCATTGGACGTGGCAGTGTCCTTCAGTTCGGGATAGCGTTCCAACAGCTTAGCGCCGGATTCTCGAAGTGCGTACTCGTGCTGTTCGCGTTCGTATTCGGCTTGCTTGGCACGAACGTGCTGCTCTGCTTCAACGAGTTGGCGTACAGTCGCTTCGCGCTTTTGCCATGCATTTTGCTGGCGCAAATATTCGCCCGGGTCGTTTTCGATCAGGAAATCCCAATCGGGTTGCTCCATCGTACGGAACTGAACAGCAAGCTCTTGCTTGATCGATTCAATTCCCTGAAGGGCCTGTACACGGACTTCGTTTACGTCGCGCTGGTTCTGCTGATACGTACGGCGTTCTTCGGCAAGTGCCTGAGTTTTCCGCGTGTAATCAGCCTGTTTCATGAAGCCGTTCTTGAGGTCGGTAAGCGAAACCTGTTCGCCGTCGATGTCAATAAACGTGTCTTCAATCGGCTCGACAACGTCTTCGGTTGTCGGTACTTCAACATGCTCTTCCGGTTGCTCTACTGAGTCTTCAGGCACGTCCAATGATTGACTAATGAGGTTAGCCGCTTCGTTAATGTCGAGGCTTGCAGTTCCCGTATCTTCGGGATTATTGCTTTCGTCCATTTATCGTTTTTAATTCCTATTCTGAAATTTGATCTATTTAGCGTTCTTCGTCCTTTGCGGATTCGAATTTGCCTTGTTCGATGTATTTAGCGATGCGATCTGTTACGAGTTTGAAACCGTGTGACAGCGCATGAACGTTGCTCAGTTCCTCGCTGTTACCGATTTTTGTGCTCTTAAATGCCGCGAAGATATCCGCTTCAATCCAGCCAGTGACGGCTTTGAAATCTTCGTTTTCCTGTAGACGCTTTGCCGCGTTGGCTTTGTCATAGATATTCATTGCGGCATCCCCATTGGGTTAGCGGGCGGCATTGGCGGCTGCATGGGCGATTGTTCTGGCGGCATCGGCATTGGTGGTTGCTCGGGCGTTGGCGACTGTTGTGGTGCCGGTACTGGCTGCTGATCTGGTGAATTTGGCAGAGGCACCGGAATGCGCGGCGAATCCTGTTGTGACTTGATCCACTGGATATCGACCTTGGCGCGATACTCAGATTCGATCCTTGCGCGTTCGATTTCGAGTTCTTGCGCCAACTTGTCTCGGTCGAAATCAAGGGTTGCCTGAAGCTTCGCCATCTCGAATTGGCGTTGGCGTTCGTCCGCCTGTGCCTTCAGTTCGGCTTGAAGCTTGTAAGAATTTGCGGTGATTTCGGCTTCGGTCGGTGCTGGCGGTTGCGGTTGTGCTGGCGGAATCGACGAAGGATCGACAAAGAATGCGCTCGTGTTCTTGAAGCCCTGCACTTCGGCGAGCTTCGACAAGGTGGCGTAAACGTTCTGTGGCGTGACAATCGGCGATTGGCTCGACATAAGCTGTTGCTGCTGACCAAGGATGTTCATCAGCGATTGCGTTGACTGGTCGCGCGTGAGGACGCCAAACGCAACAGAGGTCGTTACGTCGAGTTCTGGCGTGAAAGCGTCGAGCGACGGCACAAACCCATTGGTGAGGCGCGAAACAAGCTGCTGAGCCTCTTCAGGCTTCTGCATGAGAAGGTCCACGACGATGCGGGTGAGATACGCATATCCGCCTTCCGCGAAGAACCGTGACACCATCTCGACAAGCAACTGACTGGCGTTGGAACGCTGGTTGGTCGCAGCGGCAGTCGTGCGCTGTAGGTCGGTGGCATCGAGCGACATCAGGTTCGCGCCGACACCAACTGAGTAATCGAGCGACTGGCTAAGGCTCTGAATGATAGGCAAGGCCTGCTGACCGGCAAACGGCGGCGCATTGTAGCTGATGCCGCCTGTCGGGTCCGTCGAGCGGACAACGCTGCCGGGTGCTACGTTCAGGAGGTCGTCAAGGTTTGTGCTGTCTGGATTGGCGATCTTCAGCGGGTGAACAGCCATATGGAGCGAATCCAGCATGGCGCGCTGCATCTTAGTAATCAGCACATGGTCATCGCCGATCTTGTCAGGGATGCCGAGGCTGAAGAGCGTGTCCGCCAACGGGAACGGCACGAACGGCGCATACGGGAAGTATGGGCTGGTTTCGTCGTAATCGAGCAAAATCGGGCGATCTAGATCACCAGCGAGGGTCAGGCGGTACGGGCGTGTCTTCTTGTCGAGTTTCAGGCGGGTGAAGATCGTGTAGACTTCCACGTCATCGCCTGAGATGCCTTGCTCGCTGTCGATATCGCGGGTGCGTTCAAGCGCAATGCCGTCTGTTTTATCGCTGGCGAGCGGAATGGCTTCGACCTTCTTCGCGTCGAAACCCATTTCAAGAAGCGCTTGCTTCGATACGATCTTGCGATGTCCCTGGACTTTTGCTGCGATACCGCCCGTTTCTGGGTCAATATTGGCGTCCTTAGAAACGATGAAATCTTCCGCCGCGACATTCAGAACGCTGAATACGGGTGTCTTGCGGATGGTGCGGATTTTCAGGTCGCGGACCATGCCCATTTGACCGGGATAGGGTTTGCCAGCCTGTTCAATGACGATCTGACCAGCTTCTTCTTGCTGATCAAAATTCACCAGTTGTTCGTCGGGAATGCCCTTGATCGTCTGTGGAAGGGATTCTTGCGTTACCGTCTCGAATTCAACGGTTGCGATGCCCAAACCCGTCAAAAGGCCTGTTTGAATCCATGGCTGAAGGTACGAAAGGTGCCTGTTCTTGGTCTTGAGAATCCAATTGACTGTTTGTGTCTGCTGTCGGGCAATCGCTTCGTCTTCAGGACCAAATGGCAGGAATTCGCAGACATTTTCTGGTGCGTCAAAGATTCGGATAAGCTGAGCGGTCATCCAATCGACGCGCTGCTGAACTTCAGGCGATACCCATTTTGAGCGCCCGCGAAGTTTGTCGTCACCCGGAAGGGCGGCACGCTTGTAATATTTGAGAGCCTGTTCTTGCTTGTTCGCAATGTTCGAATTGGAGAAGTTGACGGCGTCTTTCAGTCGCGTTCCAACCATCTTCAGGATATCGTCTTCGGTCGTCATTTACCTTTCTCGAAAGAGTAATCTTTCGCGTATTTAGCGGCGGCATTCATTCGAAGGATTGCAGGTTGTCGTAGACGATTGGCTTCGACCAATTCCACTTCGATGCAAAGCGTGTTTTGGATACGGCAAACGAAATGGCGAGCGCGTCCGCATAGTCAGGGGAGCGACCGCCAAGGCGCTTCTTGATGGCTTTCTTGTCTTCCAGTTTGATCTTGCCGGAACCGTCTTCATACGTCGGCGTGGCAAGCTCTTCGATCAATCGTTGATGGTTTGGAATGCTGACATTCTCAGAGTGAATCCATTCGCGCATTTCCCACCAAAGCTGGTCACGGATGCGGGAATAGCGGTCTGGCGATCTTGTCGGCGTCCCGGCGAAGATGCAAGCATGAACGGGAAGTCCCCAATCCTTGAGGATGGAATAGACGCCGTTACCGAGACCGGTTGCGTCGATGGAGATGACCGCTGGTCGCTCCTTCTTCGGTGCCTTTTCGTACAGTTCGCGGATTTTGTAGGCGAGGGGAGTCGGCTCCAAACCTTGCCATTCGTGAAAGCCCACCAGCGTATTGTCGTGGCGCACGCAAAGAACGGACGCATCCTTACCAGCACCAGCCGGGTCCAAGCCCCATACGACCGGAACGTTGTCAGCCGGGACGCAATCTTCGTTGAGAACGGCGGCGTCGATGAATTCCCGGTTGATCAGCCCGTCAACGTCGGAAAGCGGGAATTCACCCATCACCATGCAGCGATACTGCCGGGAGGTTGGACCGCCGTAGTTTTTGGCAAGCTGCTCGAATGTCTCAGGATTGTAATTTGGGCTATCGTATAGGGTGCCGTGAACCTGTGTCCAAGACGCTGAAATGTCCGGGTCTAGATGAGTTCGAAAAAAGAAACCGGACGCCTTCGACGGGTTCGATACAAGGCAGAGTTTACCATCCGGGTCTGACAAAACGTTGAGCAACGCACCGGTAAAGACTTCATCGTCAATACCGGTCGCTTCGTCTACGATTACGTAGTTCGAATATGCATGAATACCACGGGCATTGTCAGGACGATCACCCGATGCGAGGCGATATTCACCAAAGCAGTTTGACGGATTGATCTTTCGGGTTGCGCGTCTTGATCCGACTTCAAATGCATCCTTGAACATTGGGTGCATCTTGTCATGAAGCTGTTGTATCTGCTTCCACACGCCGCCTTGTAACTGCGGTTCGCTAGGTCCAAAAATCGAAACCTGAACGTGATCGAGACAGACGAGAGAATGCCAGAAGACGACAGCTTCAATGAAACTTTTCCCCAGACTCGTCCCCCCACGGAAGGTGATGGTTCGTTTGGTGCGCCATGCTTCGCAGAATTCAATCTGTTTGGGAGAAAGGGTCGCGCCGAACACAAACTGCGCGAAGAGAGGAATATCTTCGCGCAGCGTGTCGAGTATCTTTCGAAGCTCTTGAATTTGCTGTTCTTTGTCTGCCATCCGCTATTTAGGGATGAGCACTTTCAGCGGGTCGGAAGGAGAAGCCTAATTCGCGGTAGGTCTTACCGATGATCGAACGAGGATGCGCACTCTTGAAGTAGGGCGATTTGCTATATGCAGTCGCACTGACAACCCGATCCGCATTGAGGCAGGAAGCACAAACCGTGGGGCGAGTCATTATGCCGTTGGAAGCCGCCGCTGCTTGGGAAGCTGAAGGAAATTCGCCCCACGGCGTGATGTAATAGCCAGTGAAACGATAGTTCTTTTCACCAAGTTTGGATTGGCGAACACGTTCGCATGTCGCCGGAGATGCCTTGCGTCCAATACCTTGACCAACTTTCGAGGCGCGAATGTTCGCCCGGATTTCATCCATTTTTGGATGCCTGCTTAGGTCGTACGCGCCGCCTTGTGCAAACTTGCCCAAATTGAAGGTGAAGTCGCCGCTATCAATGAAGGTCTGTTCACGGGAATGCCTCTCTGCATCTTCGCATTCCTCAAGGACTGCAAACTCAAATGCTTCTTCGCCGTATTGATCGTATGACGCTTGCACGAGGCAATTTTCGTGGCGGTTACGGCGCATATTTGAAAAATGCTCGCCGCGCCTACGCTTTGCGCTCTTAGTTGATCCGACGTACCGTTCCTGTGTGATCGTGTTTTTTAATTCGTAAATGTATGCTTTCATCTTCTTAGCTCGTTTGGAAATACGAGCTATTTAGACGGGCCTACGGAGCGTTATTTCTTGGGAGCTATCAGCCGCAAGAGGATGTCTTTGACCGCGTCTTTCAACGCGCCCGGATCGCGGGCATAGGCCTTAGCAATGGTGATGATTGCTTCCGCCAAATACATG
Source organism: Shinella sp. (assembly GCF_052438155.1). NCBI lineage: Bacteria > Pseudomonadati > Pseudomonadota > Alphaproteobacteria > Hyphomicrobiales > Rhizobiaceae > Shinella > Shinella sp. The sequence continues at coordinate 852,139 of NZ_JBQVPI010000001.1, forward strand.
CTGATGAGGCCCACGATGAAGGCGACACCACTAAGGATTTGCGGGTCTGGAATGCCCAATGCCAAAGCGAAAATAGGCGTGAGATAGTAGCTCGAAACGGCACCGGTAAAACCGCCAATAATCCGTTCGGTCAGTGTTCCCGATTTGGCGAGAAATGCACGCACGAGACCGCCAAGAAAACCGGCGATCAGATAGGACGATTGACCACCATCAGCGAAGCCGTTGGCAGATGCGAAGAGAAGTAGGGCGGTAAAGCCGGTAACAATCCAATCGATCACTTGTCTTCACCCGGCACCGGCACAAAAACGGCGTCTTCTACCGATTTAGCCGTTAGGTCGATTGTCTTTGAATTGTCGGTCAAGCGCATCGAATTAATCTCAGCGAGCATATCCGCAATGGTGTGCGAATGAGACACTTTCACTTCCGATTGGGTCGGTGCCTTCGCGATGGACATCTCTGCGACCCACATGGCGGCTTTGATACGATCCTTGGCGGCAACCGTGTCATCAAACGCGATGTCGTAAAGCAGTTTGGCGACATCAAGTGACTTTCCAGACAGCCATTCCTTTGTTTCCTTTGGGGTAGCCTTTCGACCGGAACCCGGTACTTTCGGGTCGCCTTTCTTACGACCGATTCTGCGCATGTGTTCGTCCCATTCAGGCGAGCCTTTCTTCATGCGCTCATGTTCAGGCACAACGCGCTTGCGCCGCCCTTTCTTGCGCGGCAAATCGGGCAACGGTCCAAGATCGATATTCGGCTTTTCGTCGTCTGGTGTTTCATCACTCAATTGCGCGTCCTCCAAATGTCTTGAGAAACGCGTATGCATCGTCCTCGTATGTGAAATCGGCAACGAAGTCTTTTGCGGTAATCGCCAGCGTAAAATCGTTTGAAATCAGATCACGAATGCGCTCACCGAATTTGCGATCAACCCACCCGTCGAAGTCGTTTTCTTCCCGGGCTTGTGTCATTTCTGCGAGATAGCCGCGTGGGAAATCAAAACGAACTTTCAAATTTTCTGTTGCCTTCTTTTGCGATTTAGGTTTGACGTATTTAGCGGCGAAACGAATTGCAAAAGGAGTCGAATAATGAGTGATATTCTCAGCATGCTTGAGCGCTACAAGGTGCAGAAAAGCGCCAATGTCGAAGCGTTTTTGAAGACGCTGAATGCGCAGATTGAAGCTCTGAAGAAGGGAAGCTTGAATCGTCGTTCGTGGTTGAAGCCGGAAGGCAACGGCTACATGATCAAGCTTGGTAAGCTCGAAGACGAATATCAGGTGACGAGCAAGCAGGATGCGATTGATGTTCTATCACTCATCGCTGACAACGCGCGTTCGGATGAAGAATTCAAAGCCCTGATCGAAAAGGCCTATGGCGGCGCTGAACCGGTGAAGACGCGTAAGCCCCGGAAAAAAGCAGGCGAGTGAGTGCCTGACTTAGTGCTGAAAACACGAAAGCCGCCTTCACCGGGCGGCTTTTCCGTATTAGCCAAGCATTGACGAAAGTCTCAACCACTTCGCTCTGCTGCCGATGGGGCATGACAGTAAATGCCCCATGGAGAGCCAGTTTTTTAGGACTGCCTCCGCGTACCCCGCATTTGAGTTCGAGCTTGATATTACAGCAAGTTCTTTTCCAGCCTGCGTCAACGAGATGTGACCTCTGCTAAGCCTATTAGGGTTGCTGTCTGTCGGAGAGAATTCAAGGTTCAGCGGCGTCCCGTAGTAGTGTATTGGTATAGATTCACTTGGTGTGGTGATGACGTAGTCGATTCCCGTGTTGAATTTTATAAGACCGATTGAATCCATGTTTAGTAGTTGGGAGAATGTAACACCGATAGCCGAATAAGGATTGTTGTCCATCGAATGCCAATAAACGATGTCGAGCATGGTGCCGAACATCCATGCGCCTGTGCACAGCTTAGAGAATTGTTCAGCTTCTCCCTTCGATATAGTGGAAACTATGTCTACCGTTCTCTTTGCGAATGACGCCGGGTTATTGGCTTCACCTGCCAAAATTCGAGACCAAAGCTGCTGCATGTCTGAATCGGTTACAATTCGCGCTTTTGCGAAAAAGTGGGCGATCCAATCATCATCTAATTCGTCTGTTTTTGCGGTTTCCTTAAGGTGCGGGATTGCACCGGCAGTGATCGACTCGATGTTCCCTTGTTGAATGCCTTCTTCGCGGACCATGCGCACAAGCGCCCGCTGTTGGATGTCCGTAATTTCGATCTGCGCTAGAGCCTTGATTTTCTCCGCCTCAGCTTCCGCATTTGCCACGCGTTTTATTTGCCAAGGCTTGGCTATGCCGCCAACGGCGTCGGATATCTTCTCGATAAGGACTGTGGCGGGTTTTGAAAGCTCGCCGAGATTTATGAGACTGCCATCTGCCATAGTGAATATACCTTGAGGCGTTGCACCGGCATTGTATGGACGGCTTGGTTGAGCAGCAAGTGTCGCGCTTTCTAATCCCCAAGCAAAGGTTGCATTAGTTTTCCGACTTCCTCTCGAAACCAAACCCCAATTCGCCATAGGTTTTGCCGATATCCGACCGGTCATGGTGCGCGTTGAGGTATTTCGACTTGCGGAACGACCGTTCGTTGATTTCGCGGTCGGGTTCGGCGCACAGACGGCGCAAATTGGCTTGGGTTATGAGACCCCCAGACGCTTCGGCAGCGGCGGCACCGGTCGGAAAACGTCCCCACGGCGTGATGAACGTGCCAATGCACCGGACATCGCCTTCCAATACCTTCGTGCCGAGCCGAATTTCACGGTGCTTCTGCCGTCGCTCTTCGGATATCGGTTGACCGAACGACGGGTTTGCCCGAATTCCCGCGCTCATCTTGCGCCGTGTCTCTTCAGACATGCGGGTGCCGAAGCGAGGGTGTGATTTGCCCTTGCGTCCCTTCAGCGGTGCCTTGGCGTCCAGTGAGATGTTGTAGGCGGGGATGGTGTCGAGGTAGCGTTGCTCGACATCGCGGATATCGGCGTTTTCGACGGTTTCAAGGATGTCGAATGAGAAGGCATCCTTGCCGTACTGGTCGAACGCTGCCTGAAGCTTCCGATTGACGTGCTGTCCGCGCTTAAGATTGGAAAAGTGATGCGATTTGCGTGCACTGAGGTTCTTGGTAGAGCCGATGTAGCGTTCACCGGTATGCGAATTCGTGATGGCGTAAATGACGGGTAGGGCGTTCAATGTGGGCTATTTGCCTCCTTTCGGTAAGGGACGAGAATCTTGAAAAAAATAGCGGTGCTGGTCGGACTGACGCTCTTTGGTCCCGCGCTGGTTTTCAAGGGCACTCAATGGGCACTGAATGGCGAGATTCCACGCGCAGGCGGTGGAGTTTTCATCCAAGCAGAAAACCCCGTCAGTTTCGCTCTAGTGATGCTGGTATGGTTCGCGGTGACGATACCGATGGCTTTGGCAGGCATCGGCGTGGCAATGGGGTATGCACTGTCCAGAATGGACCCCAACGACCAAAGACACTACAGAGCACGTAAGCTTCTAATCTCCGCAAACAATTGCATTTGGTCGTTCTTGAAATGGCTGAACAGCATCACCGATTTCAGGCGTGGAAAGTAAGCGCCGGATCAGAAGTCTGTAAAAAATAAAAAATCGTGCGACCCACGTAATAGAGAAATTTGCGCAGCGTTTCGGGGGCAAGCGCCTGTGTGCACCAGCCAATTTTCGGCGATTTTTCGGGAGATTTTCGGCGGGTCGGCAGTGATAGCCGTGGTCCCGCGATGATGGCGCAATTGTAGGCGAAATCGGTAGGCGAGTCAATGGCTATGTGATTGATTGGACTCGATTAATTTCCCTTCGGCGACTATGCCCGTGCGAGTACGCGCTTAACTGTTGTCGAGGTCCATTTGCCGCCGCGTGGTGACGGCTTGTCGGCTGCATTCAGAGCGTCGGCTATAGCCTGAAGCGTCTCGCCACTGTCCCTAAGCTTCTGCACCAATGGCAGCACGGTAGATGCGAACTTGTCTGCCTTCGCTTTGCTCGCCTTGTTGCGTGCGTTCGTCTTATCCCTGAGACCGCCAAGCTTGACGCCACGACCCTTTGCCGATTGTAGGGCTGCTTTCGTACGGGCGCTGATAAACTCGCGTTCTTGCTCTGCCAAAGCAGCATAGATGTGCAATTGGAAGGGCGTACCGTACGGCATAGAGGCAACCCGCAGCGTTACCTTCTTATCCTCCATAAGAGCAGCGATGAAGCTGACCTTGCGGGACAGGCGATCCAGCTTCGATATGAGCAGTTCAGCGCCGGTCTTACGCACGAGCTTCAGCGCGGCTTCCAATTCAGGGCGTTCGTCGTCGGCACCGGAAAGGATGTCTTGAAATCGACCGATCACTTCGAACGGCTGGTCGCTGAACTGGTTAAGGTAGATGTCGATATCGCGTTCCTGTGCTGCCAGACCGAGACCGGATTTGCCTTGTTCCTGAGTTGAGACGCGGGTGTAAATGACGTACTTCTTCAATGGCTTATTCTCCTTTGCTGTCGTGGTATATATCAACCACAACACCTTCAGTCAAATAACCACGTTCGTTGTGCTTGATATAAGCGACATTGCCGTGACTCTACCGTGACAGGCGCATGTAATGTTATTACATTGCTGAATTAGGTAGTGTGCTAACGATCTAGCGGGATTTCTAGCTACGACCAGAGGCGAGGGCGGGAAACGTCATCAATATCAGATGTCCGGTATATTGGACGCTCTACTGCTTCATCCGCTCGACTTCTTCGACCATGACGATAGTCGCTTGCGCAAGCTTATGCAGAGGATTTGCGCGGCAATAGTTGTCGAGCCAAAGTGTCATTGCGTCGATGTCGGCACCATCCATCACGTCAACACTTATGTCGTCGCTTACCTCGTCTGAACGAATGGCGTTCATGCCGGTAACGAAGCCTGCCACCCAATGTTTTGCCATTTCATGAGACACGCGGTTCTCTATGTACTCACCACATGAGATGGTTCCGTAACCCCGGTTTTTGAATGGCGCGCCGAACGACGGCGATGCTACCGACACGATGACCGCCATGACGATTGCCGCCGTTATCCGTTTGACCATATCGTTTTTTCCCGACCCCGCGTTTACGCATTCCCCTGCGACTGGTATAATCGACCACGTTCTGATTGACGAGCTATCCGCCGTCTCGATTGTTTTCAGCCAGTAGCTATGATGAACATGAGCGCTTCGCGCATCGCGCCTTGCGGCGCTCATCTAACAGGTCTTTGGATGGCTGATCAATTTCAGGCGGACATGTGATTATTGATCCCTTCGGGATACAGGAGGAAAAAGAATATGCCTTCGGCTATTCAATGGAATCCATTGTCTTCTGGTTTTCAAATCTAAAGTGTCACGTTTTGCTAAGAAAGGAATAGTCTTATAGAAATTCGTGACACATTAGATTCAAGAATCCATCAAGGTCTATCTCTTTCTTCCTCCTGTAGACCGAAGGTCTAACCAATCACAGATGCGCCTAAACCACATTTCCACATCCCTGTTCCACGACGCGACGAAGGAGCGGCGACGGGCGTAGCCCGTTCATAGCGTATCCATAAGATTTTGATTGACATTTTCAGTTCTTATCTGTATAATTCATCCCAACAGATCAGCCGATAGCGCTCATCTGTAAATCTCCAAGACACTATATACTTCATCTGGAACGAAACCACTCGGAAAGCGGCTTCTATTCAGAGGTCATTTTCGTCGGTTTGGTTCCGCACTACCTGTACTGCTCATCAAGAAAAGAGTCTGAAGGGTCATAGCGCGTTCCGAGTGGTCGCTATGACCCTTTTCTTATTTGAGCAACACGAACACCAACAGGTAGAAAGGATGCAAATTCAGCACGTAGACAGTCACACCGGTTCAGGCAAAAGCTTTGCGCTCCGGTTTGTGATCAATCCCAATTCCAAAGCCATTATCGGTACGCCGCGCACTCAGGTCAGCAACGAGATTGCTAAAGAGCTTCGCGAGCTTGGCATTCCCGTCAAGGTGATCAGCGGCAGGACCCATGCGAACTGCACCAAAGCGTTCCGCGCAGCGGTTAAGGAAGGCAAATGGGCAGCGATCATTGCGCACCATTCAATCGTGATGCGCAAGCACCCGGGCGCAACAGAAGACGAGCCGTGCATCACCGCCGACTATGATCTGTACATTGATGAAGCGCCCAAGGTCGATGAGACCATTACCCTTGCTGAAGATTTCGACCATCTTCGCGACACGTTCGCATCGATCCTTGATGCAAAGATCGGCGTTGATGTCGAGTTTGTCGAGCTTGGATACACGACGGCTGTTGCCGACATTCTCGCCAAGCATAAGGACCGGAGTGAAGCGGCTGTCACGAGCTATAGCCCGGACTATATTCGCTTCTGCTATGCCCGCAAAGACGCCGATTACACGGTAGCTGTCAAAGCCGATGAACTACGCCGATACAAGAACCGTGAGGATGAAGGCGATGAGGCGGGCAACCTGCATTTCCATCTGGTCAAGCAACCGTCGATGCTGTCTGGCTACAAGTCCGTGACCATCATGTCAGCGAAGTTTTTCACGACGGAAGTCTACGGCGCATGGCGTAACAAGGTCGATTTCGTCTCTCACCCGGTGATGTCTGAGAAGCTGCGCTATTCGGACTTCTCGCACAAGAAAGACGAAGCGGGTAGCGGCTTGGTCTACATTCATTATTTTTCTGAGGAAGATATGTCGTGGTATGCCATGCAACAGATTGGCTACCAGCACTTCCTTGATAAGGCGGCTGATGCCTTTGAGGCGCGTTTCGGTAACGTCGAGCACATCTTTTGCCGCAAGAAGAACAAGGCGAAGCGCGGCGAAGAGCCGTTCATCTGGCGATTGGATAGCGAGCACAACCCGGCTGCGAATGGCATCCGTCTGGACCCAAGCGCGCAGGGTGAAAACGGCTATCAGCATATCAACATCGCACTTCATCTCGTGCCGATGAATCCGCCAACAGGCACGTTCAAGTTTAAGAAAAAATACTTCGGCATGGAAAGCGAGGATGTGAAGGCGGCGATTGCCTACAACTCGCAGTATCAGTTCGTTTCACGTACCGGCATCCGCAACTTCGATAGCCGGGATGAACTGCATTTCTTCGTACTCGACAAGGCTGGTGCCGATGAACTTGCCAAGTCGTTCGGTCCCGCTTGTGCTGGCGAACCGCAATTTTTTGATATCGGCATTCCGGAGCTTCGCGACGAAAAGCAGGAAGCGAAGACGGCAAAAGAACGGAAGGCACATCAACGAAAGAGAGAGAAAATGGAACAGAACGACCACGAAAACACGATTCAGTACGACGACTTCCTGTTTCGCCAGTGGGCAAACAAGGCTGATGTAGTGCCAACTCAGGTGCCGCTCCGGTGGTCTGAAGTGGTCGCGTATCTCACGCACAGTGTCACTAACAACACCCTCAAGTCGAAATCCAATTCGGCAGAATTTAGGGAAGGCTTCTTCAAAGACCTTCAGGTTCATACCCTGAAGGGAAACATCATGTCGGCAAAACTGATGCTGATGGATGTCGACAAGGCAACGCGCGATCCTGCCGAACTGGTTGCGTTTTTCAAGCGAAACGGCATTTCCGTGCTGCTCATTCATAGCTTCAGTAGCACGCCGCTTGATCCGCGTTTCCATCTCATCATTCCGATGTCGGAAGCCGTGAACCAAGAGAACTACGCCCGCATTTTCAACCTGCTTAAGGCTGACATTGAAGCTGCATTTGGTGATGCCTTTGAGGTCGAGGAAAAGTACTTTTCATTTAACCAGCGGATGTCCATTCCGTACGCTTCCAATTTCAAGGCTGATCTGATCATCGACGGCACGGTGTGGAAGGACGTGATGACCTACACGCATTCGTTTCTTGACGTGCGGTTCTTTCTGAGCGAGCGCAATCAGATTACCAGTTTCAAGCGCACGACGCCTGTCGAGACCGCCAACACCAGTAAGGCAACTGACAAGAGCAGGGATACGCTTGCTCGCGACATCATCGACCATTGGGCAGTAACGCCCGGGCAGGGGCTTGGGCGGAAGCACTTCTATAATGCGGGGGTGGACCTGAAGAAGGCGGGCTTCACGTATGCAGAATGCTTGATGATCCTCGCACAGAACCGGCAGTTCTTCGGTCATGGGCAGGATCGAGACGCCAAGGCGGTTGCCGATCACGTCTATTCAAACTCGTGGCAAAAGGCGGCGTGATAGCTCGAAAGGCGTAGTGCGGTGCGGGAGTTCGCGAAATGGACCCAAATCGTTCCGGTTTGCGCGTTTTAGTTTAGTAGTGCGTAATGTACGCAATCTCGCCTGTCTTCAAAATGGGACACACTGGTGTCATTCTATCGCCATGAGCAGCGAGCTTGAGTTAGCCGTGATGTTTCTACTGGTCGGTGCGATCTGGTTCACCGCCGTGGTCGTCGGCTGGTGGTTGATCAGCCGCTATTAGACAGTTGGACGGACCCCGTCATTTCTGAGCGTGTTGTTGAAGCTGCTTCTTCCGCCATACTTCTTCAAGCTCGCTGATCAATTTGTCCTGACAACCGATCAGGAAGCTATGTCCAACGTGGAAGACTTCGACCACACGGCTCAGCGCTTTCACCTTGAAGGTCAGTATGCCGGTGACGAGGAGGATCACAATAAATGCGCCTCCTGCCTCCTTTGCACCGCCGTTCTTCGCGATCCAAAGAGCGGCATAAGCAGCCGGAAACACATAGAGCGCAACACCGAACAGCCCCCAAGCTATGGCAAGCAACAAAAGGGATACGCGGATGTAGGCGTTCAGCAGTGCGAAAAAGAATTTGTCCACTCTGTTCGCCCTCTTCTCAGGGGACTTGTCTGGCGACGTAGTGAGGGTTGTCACCGCAGCTAATCACGCCGTTTTCCTCACTCCACTTCAGATGACCCGTCTGAGTTGATGGGTCTATGCTGTCTATAGCTTCTTCGCTCGTGAGATCGGTACAGGCTAACATCCTGATTACGTAGCACATCTGATTCCGAGTAAAATCGCGCCCTTTTAGCTCGCGCTCCCATTTCTTCTCAGTGCCATCGTACTTCGTCACGATCCAAACGGCGCTTCTCGTGGTTGCCATGTTTTTCTCCTCGACCCGTACGGGAATCCATATCCTGTAATCGGGCGCATCGCCATATCAGTTCAGGTACATGTACGCGCCGATGGCGAACGGCGACATGATCAGGAGCGCCAACCCGGCTACGACAAATACGCCAAGGGCACCTTCGCCTGTGACTTCGAACAGGTCGCGAAATTTGAAATGGATTTTGCCGGGGTTTTTCATAGCAGCGGTCCTTTCACCAAAAGAAAATTGGTGGTGGTGCTGCTTGCTGCTTCGCAGAGTGACGTTGTTCGCGCGTTCGCGCAACCACGATTTTTACGCAAAATTAAGGGCGAGGCGTTGACTCGATCTACCGCGCCTGCATGCGGAAGACCCATGTATTCCCGCCCTTCGAACCGCAAGCCATACAGCGCAGCGCAGGTCGCAAATCCGCGACGTAACGGTTCTTGCCGAGCCGGGACGCAATTTCCCACCTATCGACGCCAGCGGTGCGCTCACACGACGAACAGTGCCCACCGAGTTCGATAGCTTGTAGAAGATCGCCAAGCGTCGGTTTTGCGCCGTTCAGGTACGATTCAAGGTCTAGCCATTTCGGATCGCGGTACGCCATGTTCTCATTATGTTCTGCTTGTGGATCGAGTCAACGACCATGAACACATTGGGGTCGTTCGCATTGCTGTCTTGTAGCAACGCAAGCCCGTGCTAATGTTTTTCGGTCGCAAGGCTTCTCCAACCCCTGAAGAGGTCTCGGGATATCTGCCCCAGAAGAGCCGGGGCGATTGTCAGCGTGGTTGCCCCGGCTTCTTGCTTGCCTTGATGCATCGCTTTCGATAGCTCCACGCCACCACCATGGAGCTTCTATCGCTTGGCACACACCAATTCTGAAGACGATGATCTGAGTTCCATGGAAGCGGTGTTCGATGACATTGCAGGACAGCCATGGTTTGATCCTGAAGCGCGGTATGCGTTCTCAGTGTATTTTTTCGAGGCATTCCCGGGCGCGTCTTTCAACGCTGCTCTACACCGCGAACTGGTTGAGAGTGTCGCACGCACGAAGTATGCGAAGAAGCTTGAACCGCACCGACGATCAGATAACATCTGAGTCGAAAGCTCCCATAAGGACAGCCAGCCTGAACCCGGTCCGATTGAGCCGGGTTCTTTTTTGCCCTGTGCTTGACGCGGGGCGAGGGCATCCTATCTTCGCTTTTGGAAGCCCCCTCTGTTGGCAACCGGGTGTAAATGGGGCGCGATTTCTGAAGAGGTCGCGCCCCTTTTTCTTGCTGCACCTTGGACAAATCTGGGTTGTTCTCTCATGGAGTGCATTTTAGTATTGCTCTAATTTAAGCGTGTGCTAATCATTGCGCAGGACTACCCAATGGTCCTTCGACGAAATGTGCCTCACTAATGTGAGAAAGCCGGAACAGTGGAGCGCGAACACTGTTCCGGCTTTTTCGTTTCGTTGAGATAGACGCTGTTATAAGTGTCGCCGACCCTCACAACGGTGCATCCCATACACAATTGCGAAAACGCCTAGAATCGGCTGAATCGTCCTTGCAAGAATGCTGGTTTCTCAGGCGTTTCGAGGGTATTTCAAGCGTGATTTTCGTGAATTCGTCGTTTCCTGCATCTGAGCAAAGAAAACCCCGACTGCCTGTGCGGTAGCCGGGTCTTCGTCTTGGTGGGCATATGCGTCCCTTACTTAAGCGGCTCTTGCCCATCCGAAATCAGCGCGTGATTGACCGCCCTTTGGTATGCGGCGTATTCGCGTTCCATTTTCCGTAACTCACTGCCGTTGCCGATGCGATAGCCGATGTAGAGCGCAACCGCGACCAGAGCGGCGACACCCAAGCTGATGGTGATGGTCATTCTGATTTCCTTTCCTGTTTAGTCGAGCAAACACAGGTCCGCTCTAAGTTCGTTACGTATCTTCGCGTGCACAGTCGCCGCTTCGATGCGTCCCATCTTCTTCAGGCGCTTAATGAACTTGTCATACCATTCGAAGAATTCAGCGCGCCGTTTGTCGTCGTTGATTAGTTTTTCGTGTGAAAAATATCCTTGCAATTTGCATATCCCATTTTAGGGATATGACCGTTTCCATATCAAATATTGGCTTTCGCCTTCACATTAAGTCATATCGTGTTGTAGTTCAGTTTGGTTGATATTCTCGGTTTCTATATTCGGTTCTAGTGCTTTCTTCATTGCCTCCAATTTTGATTCAAGTGTGTAACCTTTTCCATAGTGGGTGGACTGCCCAAGGTTCTTTGTGGTGTGACCCATGATTGCATTCTTGAGCGTGTCTTGGCATTTTGAGTTGAACATCAAGTACGAAAAACGATGTCGATAGCCAGCGGATGTTTTGCCGGGTGCCGCGCGCTTGATGACCTTGTTCATCGCATAGCTGGCTGAATCGTTGCCGCCGTCTCGCCGATATCTCGTAAAGCCACGCGGGTTCCTGCGCATCGCTGCTTCAGCATCAGGCAAAAGCGGGATGTCGCGGTGTCTTGCCCCGCCAGATTTGACTTGTTTACGGTGCTCGTTATCCGCAATCCTGATGTACGGTATGGGCACGTCGAGATGGATATCGTTCTCGCTCATCAGTGTGAGTTCTTGGACAGACGTGCCGGTCTGTTCCATCACAATGCACATATCAACAAGTTGCTTGTCTAGCCGTGATGCAGCCAGTTCCTTGCGCACCGGAAGAAGGTCTTCTTCTTCGAACTGGTCTCGGGGCTTGCACTTTGCGGCGTTCTTGATGTTGGTGCCGGTGAACGGGTTCTGGTGGTCAGGGTGGTCAGCCGGTAGCACGATCTTGAAAATCTGCTTGAGACCCTGAACTTTCTTGCTGGCGGTGTTCGGCTCCATCTCACCTTTCGCAACGCACATTTCGAGCGCGGCGGCGTAGTCGTAAGCGTGCTTCGGCTTGAGCTTTAGAACATCGGCAGGCGCATCCGGCAAGGTCGTGCGGAAGTTCTTTATATACGCCTTGAAAGGGTTGGCTTTCTTGTAATAGGTACGGCGTGGGAGATGCACGAATTCGTGCTTTTTAAGCTCCATAAACCGCTCAAGTAGCGCCTCCCAAGACAGTGCTGGTGTGTCGATATCGCCCGCGATCACGCGAAGTTCGGTGTCGTTCATTCCCGGGACGTTTTTGAATGCGGTTATGATGGCGTCTAGATGAGCGATTTTTTCGCTGACCGAAGGCGTTTGACGGATTGATCCGACAGACTGAAATGCGCGCCCTGTCAGGGTGAGGGCGATGTCGTCGGCACGCCTCCTGTCCATGTTGTCAGCATCGTCATGGGCTTCGGCGAACTTCGCTGTCCATTCAACGTATTTCGCCGCGCCCAAGACAAAGGCTTCGTTATCAGAACTTGTATTGAGCGCTTCCCAGATGTGAGTGCGAAATCCCGTTCCAGCTTCGTTGGGATATCGGTGACGCGCCGCCTTCGGTATTCTGATCCGGAACCCGTATTTTTTTCCTCGCAGGACTACGTATGGCGGCATTTTCATCGTTTTGTTCGCTCTTGACAAAGCGCAAGGATGCCACACAGGTCTTCGACTTCCGAAGACGGGCGGTCTTTCCTGCGCGAGGATTTTTGGGATTGGCTTGGCGTAGATTAACCAAGACTTACTGTCAACAACTATTTTCTGTTGATGCGATGATATTTCCGAAACTTGTTTTCATTTCAAGTTTTGCTTGGTGTCAGCAGAAGTGGAATGGCGAATTCCTGAAAATCGCCTAACGTTACATGCCGTGTGCAGCAACGTGTAAGCGTTTTGTGCAGCAAAAACTGGTTAAGTTGTTGATTTTGCTTAAAATTATCCGCGCCTGTTGTAGGCGCCGGAGCCGCAGAAGAGCTGGTAGACCTCGACCTGAACGTCGGGGCCATTGGGGTCGTAGTCGGGCTTGTAGGAGAAGCTGTAGACTGAATGGCCATATCCTTTTCCATCGGGCTCGGCCATCGGCACTTCCGGCATGCCGTTCATGTCGCAGTCCGTGCCGAAGGCGGCCTTGGCGACGGCCTCGGCTGCGGCAATGCCTTCGGGACGCTCGGCGGCCATCGTGACGGCGGGCAGGGTGGCGCAAAGCAATGCAGCGAGAAGAAACTTCACCCGAACCCTCGCTTTTGGCGGGTCAGCCGCCGGTGACGCTCATATGCCGGGCGACGGCCGGGCGGTTGCGGCGGTCGATGATGAAATCGTGGCCCTTCGGCTTGCGGCCGATCGCCTCGTCGATCGCCTGCGAGAGCAAGGCATCGTCCTCGGCGGCACGAAGCGGCAGGCGGAGGTCCGCCGCGTCGTTCTGGCCAAGGCACATATAGAGCGTGCCGGTGCAGGTAAGGCGGACGCGGTTACAGCTTTCGCAGAAATTATGTGTCATCGGCGTGATGAGGCCGAGGCGGCCGCCGGTCTCTTCGACCGTGACGTACCGAGCCGGGCCGCCGGTGCGGTAGGCGTTTTCGGTGAGGGTGAATTCTTCCGCGAGGCGGTCGCGCATTTCCGACAGCGGCATGTAGCGGTCGGTGCGGTCTTCCTCGATCTCACCCATCGGCATGGTTTCGATAAGGGTGAGGTCCATGCCGCGGCCATGCGCCCAGCGCATCAGGTCCGGAATTTCGCCGTCGTTGAAGTCCTTGAGGGCGACCGCGTTGATCTTGATCTTCAGGCCGGCCGCCTGCGCGGCGTCGATGCCTTCGATCACCTTGGAAAGCTCGCCCCAGCGGGTGATCGACTTGAATTTTTGCGGGTCGAGCGTGTCAAGCGAGACATTGATGCGGCGCACGCCGCAATCGGCAAGTTCGGCTGCATGTTTAGCGAGCTGGGAGCCGTTCGTCGTCAGCGTCAGCTCATCGAGCCGGCCGTCATGCACATGGCGGCCGAGTTCGCGCACCAGATACATGATGTTCTTGCGCACCAGCGGCTCGCCGCCGGTCAGCCTCAGCTTGCGCACGCCCTTGGCGATGAAGGTGGAACAGAGCCGGTTGAGCTCCTCCAGCGTCAGAAGATCCTTCTTCGGCAGGAATGTCATGTTTTCCGCCATGCAATAGGTGCAGCGGAAATCGCAGCGGTCCGTGACCGACACGCGCAGATAGGTGACCGCCCGCCCGAAGGGATCGATCATCGGTGCGTCGGATTGCGCGATGGCGTTCGCGCCGTTCCAGGGGCCAGCATACGAGTTCAAACCACGTCCTCCTCATCAACATGTCGTGCGCGTGGGGCGCAACGTCAAGCCGATGCAGCGATTATGACAGCATTTTCAGCCTTGCACATCCCCGACTTGCGGCATAGTCCTTCGCGAATTCTTATGGGAAAGGGCACGGCATGAGCGATCTTTGGCCAACCGAACTGCGCGTCTCGAAGGATCGCCAGCGCCTCGTCGTGACCTTCAACGACGGCGCGAGCTTCGACCTTTCTGCCGAAATGCTGCGTGTGATGTCGCCGTCGGCGGAAGTGCAGGGCCACGGGCCGGGACAGAAGCTGACCGTGCCGGGCAAGCGCAATGTCGCGATCATCTCCATGATACCGACGGGCAACTACGCCGTGCGCATAGGCTTCGATGATTTTCATGATACCGGCATCTTCACATGGTCCTATCTCCGGGAACTCGGGGAAAAGGGCGCTGACCTCTTCGCAGACTACGAGCGCGAGCTTGCGGAGAAGGGCATGAGCCGCGATATGTCAGAAAAGCCGCGATAAAAGATTGGCCTGCCTGCCGAGGTAGCGTCCACCCAGAACCGAACGGGAGATGTCCTTTGGCAGCAGAAGCGAATGCAAACGATCTGACGCAGGTTGTCGTGCTGCTGGCGGCGGGTGTCGCTGCAGTGCCGATTTTCAAGAAGATCGGGCTGGGTTCCGTACTCGGCTATCTCGCGGCCGGGCTTGCGATCGGCCCCTTCGGGCTCGGTTTCTTTGCCGATTCGCAAGCGATCATCCATGTTGCCGAGCTTGGCGTGGTGATGTTCCTGTTCATCATCGGCCTTGAAATGCAGCCGTCGCGGCTCTGGGGCATGCGCAAGGATATTTTCGGGCTCGGGGCGATCCAGGTCATGGGGGCCATGGCAGCGTTGACCGGCATTGGCCTTTCCTTCGGGTTTCCGCTCATCCCGTCCTTCGTTGCCGGCACCGGCTTCGTGCTGACCTCCACCGCCATCGTCATGCAGATGCTGCAGGAGAAGGGCACGATGTCCACGCTGAAGGGCCAGCGCATCGTGGCGATCCTGCTCTTCGAGGACCTTGCCATCGTGCCGCTGCTTGCCATCGTGGCGTTGCTCGGCACCGGCGCAGGGGCGACGGATGCGTCCGATCGCTGGCTTTCGATCGGCATCGCCATCGGGGCGATCGTGGCGCTGGTGCTGGCGGGGCGGTATCTGCTGAACCCGCTCTTCCGCATCCTTGCCGCCTCTGGCGCGCGCGAGGTGATGACGGCGGCGGCGCTGCTCGTCGTGCTCGGTTCGGCGCTCGCCATGCAGGTCTCGGGCCTGTCGATGGCCATGGGCGCCTTCCTCGCCGGCGTGCTGCTGTCCGAATCGTCCTTCCGCCACCAGCTGGAAGCGGATATCGAACCGTTTCGCGGCATCCTGCTCGGTTTGTTCTTCCTCGGCGTCGGCATGGCGATCGACCTGACGGTCATTGCCGCGAACTGGCAGCTCGTGGTGGCGAGCGTCATCGGCTACATGGTCGCCAAGACGCTGCTCATCTATGTCGTTGCCCGCCTGCTCGGCACCTGCCATGCGGAAAGCCTGGAGCGCGCCGTGCTGATGGCGCAGGGCGGCGAATTCGCGTTCGTGCTCTATGCGGCGGCGGTTGCCGCCGGCATTCTCAATGGCGAGGAAAACGCCATCCTGACGGCGACGATCATCATTTCGATGGTCCTGACGCCGCTGATGGTTATCCTGCACGATCGCATCGTGCCGAAGCACCAACCTTCGACGGAAGGATTGACGCTGCCGGAAAATGTCGAGGGCACGGTGCTGATGATCGGCTTCGGCCGTTTCGGCCAGATCGTCAGCCAGCCGCTGCTGGCACGGGGCTACACGCTGTCGCTGATCGACAAGGATGCGGAATTCGTGCGCGACGCTGCGGATTTCGGTTTCAAGGTCTATTACGGCGACGGCTCGCGCATCGACATCCTGCATGCCGCAGGTGCTGCGACCGCCAAGGCGATCCTCATCTGCCTCGACGACAAGGCGGCCGCGGTGAAGATCGCGGAGGTGGTCAAGGATGAGTTCCCGCTCGTTCCCCTGCTTGCCCGCGCCTATGACCGTGGCCATGCCATCGACCTCGTGCATGCCGGCGTCGATTTCCAGATTCGCGAAACCTTCGAATCGGCAATGGTGTTCAGCCGCGAAACGCTGAAAGCGTTGGGAGAGGACGAGGATCTTGCCGCCGAAGTGGTGGAGGAATTCCGCGATGTCGATCGCGAACGGCTGGAGCTCGAGACGATCGGCGGCATCTATGCCGGCCGCCAGCTGATTCGCGGCAATGCCCAACCGGCCGACTTGGTTGCCGCCCGCACGGCCCGGGAGCGGGCAGAGGCGGAAGAACGGCAACGTCTCACGCAGGAAGAGGCCAGCTGAGGGCACGCACTTCGCTGTAGCCACGTCGTTCGGCATGCGTCATTTCTAATAAGCCGACTTCCAGCTATGACATGGTCGTGTTCTTCTCGCGCCTATGTGCCGCGGTCGCAATGCTCTGGAATGATTCGACCGGCGGTTTGAACGCCGTTGGCTTAATGCGAAAGGAGCCGCGATGACGGCGACGAATGATGGACGCTTCGCCGAATCCGCTTGCCTGCGCGCCCGCGGCACGGCGAAGGAAGGCAAGGTGGCTTTTGCCGAACTCTTCTTCGACCTCGTCTTCGTGCTGACGATCATCCAGCTTTCGCATTCGCTGGCGGTGCACTACTCGCCGACCGGCCTTGTCGAGGCGGCAGTGCTGATGCTGGCGGTCTGGTGGGTCTGGATCTACACGACCTGGGCGACGAACTGGCTCGATCCCGACAAGGCGCCGGTGCGCATCCTGCTCTTCGTGCTGATGTTCTTCGGCCTGATGCTGTCGATCGCCATTCCGACGGCCTTCGGCGAGGGCGGTCTTCTTTTCGCGCTGACCTTCGTCGCCATGCAGGTCGGCCGCTCGGCCTTCACCGCCTATGTGATGCGGCGCGACTGGCCGGAAAACAGCCTCAACTTCACCCGCATCACCGCATGGACCCTGTTTTCCGCGGTGTTCTGGCTTGCCGGTGCTTTCGTCGAGCACGAGGCGCGGCTGGTGCTTTGGCTCATCGCGCTCGGCATCGATTATCTTTCGCCGGCGCTCGGTTTCGCCGTGCCGGGCCTCGGGCGTTCGACAGTCAGCGACTGGGAGGTCTCGGGCGAACACATGGCGGAACGCTGCGCGCTCTTCGTCATTATCTGCCTTGGCGAAACCATTCTGGTGACCGGGCGCACCGTCGCCAGCATGGAACTGCTCGACGGTTTTACGATCATCCTGCTCGCAGTGGCTTTTCTGTCGACCGCGACGATGTGGTGGATCTATTTCCGTTTCGGCCATGGCGAGGCAGCACATCTGATCGAACATTCGGCAACGCCCGGCCGTATCGCGCGCATGGCCTTCACCTATGCCCATATCCCCATCGTTGCCGGGATCGTTTTGTCGGCGGTGGCGGAGGAGTTCGCGCTGGCGCATCCGCATGGTCCTGTCGATTTCAAGACGGCGAGCGCCATCATCGGCGGGCCGGTGGTCTTTCTTGCCGGCAACATCTGGTTCAAAGCGGCGATCCGTGGGCGCTCGCCGCTGTCGCATCTCGTCGGCATTGCCGTGCTGCTCTGCCTCTCCATAGTTGTGCCCGTCGTCGAACCCTACCAGCTCTTCATGGCCGCCGCCGCCGTGCTCTTCGGCGTTGCGCTATGGGAGTTCCTGTCGCTGAAGTCGACGCGGGCGGACGATCTCGCCCAGGTCTAGAGGTCGTCCGGTTCGCTGTCCGTCTCCATCGTCTGAAGGATATGGATCAGGTCCTCCATGGCCTCGGCGACCTGGAGGCATCGATCGGCCGGCGTCTGGGAGAGGATACGGTCGATTATGCTGGTCTGGATGGTCATCGCATCCTCGGTGAGGTCGCGGCCGGTCTCAGTCAGGGAGAGGCGCAGCACGCGCTTGTCCTTTGCATCAGGTTTGCGTTCGATCAGCCCGCGCTTTTCCAGCTGCGGCAGCAGCATGCTCATGTTCGAGCGGCCGACGAGCAGCTTCCTGGCAAGCTCCTGCTGGGAAATGCCGTCAAATCGATAGAGGTTGATCAGGATGTCGAGATGCGGCGTCTTGATGTCGAGGTCCGCGATCGCCTTGGTCATCGTCTGCTGCATGAGCTGGCAGGCGCGCGCCACGCCGATCCAGCTGCGAAAGCGCGGATGATCCCAGGGAAAGGCTTGCTTTTTGTTCATCGTTGTACTTTATTGTTCAGCATTGAACATTTTTGATGGATTCCCACTATGGCATCCTTTGGCTTGAAGGTCATCCGGCTCGCGCTTTCGAGCGTCGCTGCCGTCTCTCCCGCAGCGGCCGGCCGCGCTGCTTTCCGCCTCTTCGCGACGACGCCCGGCCGTAGGCCGCGCACCGCAAAGGAGAGGGAGCTGTTCGCCCGCTCCGAAGGGTGGATGCGGCAGGCGCAGCGCGTCGAACTCACTTTTGCCGGCGGCACGGCCGTTGCTCATCGTTTCGCGGCTCGCCCTTGCGAGGCTTTTGCGGGGCGGGTCCTCGTCGTGCACGGCTGGGGCTCGCAGGCGGCCTATCTTTCCGCGTTGACGGAAGGCCTGGTTGCGGCGGGGCATGAGGTCGTGGCGCTCGATCTGCCGGGCCACGGCGCGTCTCGGGGGCGCACGCTGACACTGCCGATGGCGGTTCGGGCGATCGATGCCGCCTGGCAGCGATTCGGCGGTTTCGACTATTTCTGCGGCCATTCCTTCGGCGGCGCGTCGCTGGCCTGTGCCGCGAGCGGCCTTGTTCCTTCGGTGCCTGCGCACCGGCCGCGCCGGCTGGTGACGATCGGGTCGCCGAGCGAAATGCAATGGCTGTTCAAGGATCTTGGCCGCTACCTGAAACTCGGCGCGAAGGCCCAGGTTGCGTTGGAAGATCACGTCGAGCGCATAGCCGGCGCGCCGCTTTCGGCCTTCGATGCGGCAAACGGGGCAGGGCGTCTCAACACGCCGATGCTGGTCATCCATGCGGAGGACGACAAGGAGGTGCCGGCCATGCATGCACGGCGCTATGCCGCCGCCGGCTCGAATGTCACGCTGGAATGGGCGAACGGTTTTGGGCATCGCCGCATCGTTTCTGCCGAGCCCGTGATCGACCGCATTGTCGATTTCTTTTCGGAGGACGGGCGGCGCATCGCGGCCTGACGGGCTTTTCGTCATGAACCTGTCATGCGAGGGTGCGATGCGCCGCAAGGAGCAGAGCACAGGAGAAACGCATGACCATCGTCACCTCGGTCGACCAGTTGAACGCGCTTTACGGCGAACCGGGTGAAGCCTCGCTCGTCAAGGTGACGAATTTCCTGCTGCCAGAATACCGCGCGATGATCGAGGCCTCGCCCTTCATGGCGCTCGCCACCGTGGGACCGGAGGGGCTCGATTGCTCGCCGCGCGGCGATGCCGGTTCCATCATCCACATCGAGGACGAGCGCACGCTGATGCTGCCCGACTGGCGCGGCAACAATCGAATCGATTCCCTCTCCAACATCGTGCGCGATCCGCGTGTCGCCCTGATGTTCCTCATTCCCGGCTCCAACACCACCATGCGTCTCAACGGTCGCGCCGTGGTGCGCATCGACGAGGCTATCACCGAGCGCTTCGAGATGGACGGCCGGCATCCGCGCTCCGTCGTGGTGATTACGATCGAGGAAGTCTATTCGCAATGCGCCCGCGCGGTGCTTCGCGCCGACCTCTGGAACCCGGAGAAGTTTCGCGATACCTCCTGCCTGCCGACCGTCGGGCAGATGCTCGCTTTGGCCAAGAAGGGGTTTGACGGTGTTGCCTATGACCGGGAATGGCCGGGGCGTGCTGCCAAGAGCATGTGGTAGGTGGATCTGAATATTCCGCCGCCTCGGCCCGTCTTGTCATTGATTGTAAACGGCGAAAGCCGAGAGCGGAGTAAGGAATGCGGACAGGACTTTTTGCGGCGGCTGTTGCCTTAGGGCTTGCAATTTCGGGCGGCGTTGCCAGGGCGGACGAGCTGATCGAGAGCTATGGCGCCTATATCGGCCAGGACGACCTCTACAATTCCAGTAACGAGCGTCTGACGCAGCCCTGGCAGGTGATCCGGCAGGATCGCGCCAATGTCCACCGCTTCGGTGTGCGCCAGCCCGGCGATGACATCGACGGTTTCTTCGCTTCGGCACGCAACCGGGAGCTTGCCGAACGCATGCTTCGCAGTGGTCGCATCGAGGGCGCGGCCGCGCGCCGGCTGCTGGATGGCGACGTGCGCATCCACGTCGAAATCTGGCGCGGCGTGGGAGGCGACTATATCAGTATCTCAGTCGACTAACGGCTTGCTCGCAGCGATTGCCGCTTGCCTCCTGGCTGTCTCCGCCGCCGGTGCGGCGGAGCCTGATCCTGCCAGCCGTCTCAAGCTGCTGGTCGAGGCCTATCCGGAAAGCCTCGCCGGCATCGAAGGCAATAGGCTTGTCTTCAAGGACGGCGGTCCGCCGCTCGACATCGATGACGGCCGGACGAAGGACCACCAGACGGCGCTCGCCAACGGTGACGTCGAGGACAGTCTTCAGCAAATCTATCCGCTGGGCGCTTGCGAGGCCAAGCCGGAGGTCGATTTCGACCCCGGTCGCATCCGCAGCGATCCTTTGATGATGCGTCTCTACGGCCAATCAGCGAAGGCGGTTCAGGCCGACCTCGTTCCGGTCAAATGGTTTGGCGAAACGCTGCGCGTGACGAAACGGCAGGGGGCTGCCGTGGCGCTGGAGACAGTGCGCGATGAGCTTGCGGCAAAGCCGGAGCTGAAGCGTTACCTGACGCCCTCGGCCGGGACATTCAACTGGCGCAAGGTTTCCGGCGCGCAGAACATGTCGGTGCACAGTTTTGGCGCGGCTCTCGATCTCAACACGAAATTTGCGGATTATTGGGTCTGGTCCGGCGGCAAGCCGGGCAAGGTACCGAAATACGCCAACAAGTACCCGCTGGAGATCATCGCGATCTTCGAGAAACACGGCTTCGTCTGGGGTGGGCGCTGGTATCACTACGATACGATGCATTTCGAGTACCGGCCCGAACTGATCGCCATAGCAAAAGCGGCAGGCGCTTCCGCCTGCCGCTGATTGTGGGTTAGTCGCGAACGATCACCGTCGCGCCCTTCGTGACCTGGGTATAGAGGTGCTCCACGTCTTCGTTGGCCATGCGGATGCAGCCCGAGGATTGCGCCTTGCCGAGCGATGACGGCTGGTTGGTGCCGTGGATGCGGTAGATGGTCGAGCCGAGATAGATGGCGCGCGAGCCGAGCGGGTTGTCGAGGCCGCCCTTCATCGAGACCGGCAGGATCTTGCCCTTCTTGGCTTCGCGGGCGCGCATGTCTTCCGGCGGCGTCCATGTCGGCCACTCGGTCTTGCGCGTGACCTTTTCCGAACCCGTCCAGATGAAGCCGTCCCGGCCGACGCTGACGGCGTATTTCATGGCGATGCCGTCACCGAGCACGTGGTAGAGGCGGCGTTCGGAATTGTCGACGATGATCGTGCCCGGTGCGACCTTCTCATTGAAGGCAACGAGTTCGCGGGCGATCGGCGCGCGGGAAACGGCAGCGATCTTCTTTTCCGATGCGACCGGCTTGCCGCCAGAGAGCACCTGCAGCCAACCCGTCTTCTGTGCGGAAGACGAGAGCGAGGCGACCTCGATCGGATCGATGGCGTTGTCGGCGGCATAAGCGCTGCCTGCGGTGGAAAGAAGGCCTGCGAGGAGGGCGATGGCGAGCGTTTTCATTGTCCTGGTCCCTGTCTGGAGTGGCCGGTGCATTCATGCCCGGCTCGGTTTTCTCTGATGGGGACTTTCTAGGACATCGCCGTCTGGCGGGATGTTCCGGCGGGAACAGGCCCCCGCCGGGTGTCTGACGATCGTCAGAAGGGTTGAATCCAGACCAAGCTGCTCAACATCAGGGCGGCGATGACAGTCATTTCAAGAAATCCGGTTTGCATGGCACGTTCCTCCCGTGCGCCAGAAACGCACGACGGTCGCCACGGTTCCGCCGCAAACGAAAACGGCGCCCGAGGGCGCCGTTTTGGAAAAAGTGGGGCAGCCGCTTACTTGCGGTAGATCAGCCAGCTCTTGGCAAAATCCTTCTTCATGCCGTCTTCGAACGCCATGGTGCGGTTGCGCCCGCCGTTCTTCGCGCAATAGAGCGCAATGTCGGCCTTCGAATAGAGCTCGCCCGGACCTTCCGCCCAGGACGCCATGCAGAAGCCGAGCGAAATGGTGATCGGGCCGTAGTTGACGCCGGTCTTGGAGTTCTTGAACGGCGTGTGCTCGAGCGCGATGCGGATGCGCTCGGCGATCGCCATCGCCTCTTCCTCGGTGTTGCCCTCGACGATCATCGCGAACTCTTCGCCGCCGGTGCGGGCGACGAGAATATCCTTGCGCACATGGGCACGGATGAG
The DNA here is from genome assembly GCF_052438155.1 of Shinella sp. Taxonomy (NCBI): domain Bacteria; kingdom Pseudomonadati; phylum Pseudomonadota; class Alphaproteobacteria; order Hyphomicrobiales; family Rhizobiaceae; genus Shinella; species Shinella sp. The sequence goes on from NZ_JBQVPI010000001.1 coordinate 874,857, forward strand.
GCTTCCGACGGAGGCGAGGATCTTATCGCCGACCGGATGGCCATAGGTGTCGTTGATCTTCTTGAAATGGTCGATGTCGGCAAGGATCAGCGCGGTGACATTGTGCGACATCGACGAATTGTAGATGGCGGAAAGCTTGTCGTCGAAGGCGCGGCGGTTGGAGAGCTGCGTCAGCGAATCCGTGTTGGCGATGCGCTTGTACTCGTCGAGTTCCTTGCGCACATTGTCCATCTCGATCGACTTCTGCGCGACGTTCTCCACCATCTCCTTGCCCTGGCTGATGGTGTCGCCTGTCGCCTGTGTCAGCACGCCGATGACGTTCTTGATAATGTCGACGCTGGCGGCGTTCTTGCCGGTGATGCGGCCGTAAGTTTCGTCGAGCAGCCTGTTATAGCTTTCGAGCGACGTCTGCTCCTGCTTGAGCAGGCGAAGCAGACCTTCCAGCTCGCCGACGATCTTCGAATGCACGCCGTCGATCGCGGTCGCGCCGTGATGATGGCCGAAATACTGCGTGCCGATCTCGTCAAGCTCCTCCTGCGAGGCCTTGCTGCCAAGCGCTGCAAGTTCGCGGGTCAGCTTGGGGTTCGAGCCGATATAGGCCTCGTAGAACAGCTCGTAGTTCCGCGGAATTGGAGAGATACCCATTATACGCATGGCATAGGTCACCTGCGCGGCGATATCCGGCACCTGGACCTTTTGCGCAACGGCCGTGTTCATTTCGGCTGCTCCTGATTTCATCCTGTTGGCTCTCGACCCGCAAAATAATGCTAAAATGCTTTGGGAATGATTAACGGTTGTACATTCCGTAGCGGCAGCCGAGAATCAAAAAGGCCGCAAATCCAACGATCTGCGGCCTTTCGGGCTGAATATTCGAAAACTCTACCTCAACCCGGCATAATCATTTTTTCCGGACGTACAACCGCGTCGAATTCTTCGTTGGTGACATAGCCACCGCCGACGGCCTCTTCGCGCAGGGTCGTGCCGTTCTTGTGCGCGGTCTTGGCGATCTTGGCGGCGTTGTCATAACCGATCTTGGGAGCGAGCGCCGTGACGAGCATCAGCGAACGGTCGAGCGCCGCCTTGATGTTGTCCTCGCGCGCCTCGATGCCGACAACGCAGTTGTCGGTGAACGAGACGGCGGCATCGGACAGGAGCTGGACGGACTGCAGGAAATTGTAGGCCATCAGCGGGTTGAAGACGTTGAGTTCGAAATGCCCCTGGCTGCCGGCAAAGGTGAGCGAGGCATGGTTGCCGAAGACCTGGGCGCAGACCTGGGTGAGGGCCTCGCACTGGGTCGGGTTGACCTTGCCCGGCATGATGGACGAGCCCGGCTCGTTTTCCGGCAGCGCCAATTCGCCGAGACCGGAGCGCGGGCCGGAACCCAGGAAACGGATGTCGTTGGCGATCTTGAAGAGCGCTGCTGCGGCGGCGTTGATGGCGCCATGCGAGAACACCATCGAGTCGTGGGCGGCAAGCGCCTCGAACTTGTTCGGTGCGGTCTTGAAGTCGATGCCGGTAATTTTTGCGATATGGTCGGCGACCTTTTCGGCAAAGCCGACCGGGGCGTTGAGGCCGGTGCCGACGGCGGTGCCGCCCTGGGCGAGTTCGCACAGGCCCGGCAGCGTCAGTTCGATGCGCTTGATCGCCGAGGCGACCTGTGCGGCATAACCCGAGAATTCCTGACCGAGGGTGAGGGGCGTCGCATCCTGGGTGTGCGTGCGGCCGATCTTGATGATGTGATCGAAGGCCTTCACCTTGGCCTCAAGTGCGGCATGCAGGTGCTTCAGCGCCGGCAGCAGGTCGTGCAAGATGCGCTCGGCGCAAGCAATATGCATGGCCGTCGGATAGGTGTCGTTCGACGACTGGCTCATGTTGACGTGGTCGTTCGGGTGCACCGGCTTCTTGGAGCCCATGACGCCGCCGAGCATTTCGATCGCCCGGTTGGAGATGACTTCATTGGCATTCATGTTCGACTGGGTGCCCGAACCCGTCTGCCAGACGACGAGCGGAAAGTGGTCGTTGAGCTTGCCGTCGATGACTTCCTGCGCGGCTTCGGTGATGGTCTTGGCCAGCGCCGGGTCGAGGCGGCCAAGTTCTGCATTGGCGAGGGCAGCAGCCTGCTTGACGATGCCAAGCGCACGCACGACTGAAAGCGGCTGCTTTTCCCAGCCGATCTTGAAATTGCCGAGCGAGCGCTGGGCCTGCGCGCCCCAATAGCGGCTATTGTCCACTTCGATGGGGCCGAATGTATCCGTTTCCGTGCGCGTCGATGTCATTGTGCTTCCCGCTTAAAGCCCATGCGCTACGTCCTGCCGCCGGCGATGCCGCCGCATGGGGCGCGGCAGGCCGGGCGAGCGCGGGCTATCCAGGGAGGCCCGCGCTGGCGCGAAATCGCGCAATTCTCTGGCCCATCTGCGACCGGGTTGCAAGGGGCGGAATGCCCGCAGGGACAAGACTTTCGGTTAAAATCGATTAGGCCGCGACGGGTGGCAGGGAGAGCTGGGAGGCGTCGTTTGCGCTGTGCTTTTTCCATCACAAGCTCGCATTCGTTTTTTTGCGCATTTTTATTGCCGGAGGTGCGTTTCCCAAGAAATTTGGGAAATTTCGACGCCAATTCAAATTTTTACGCAGGCTGATCCGTCTCGCTTGCCGGGTGTGGACTAACGGATTCGTGAGGTTCGGGAGGGCTGGCGGGAAGGGGCGTTTCCTTTTCATTCACCATCCTTTCCTATAACTTACCGGCCTGCTGGTTCGGGCGCCGCCAGAGACCGCGACGTGCGGTTCATTCGGGGAATGGAATACAGATGAAGCTTACAAAGACTGCCCTGCTGGCTGCCGCGCTGGCGCTTTCCTGTGCCACCGTCACGCTCAATGCCGCGCCCGCAAACGCCCTGACACTGATGGACATCATCCGTGGCGGCAAGAAGAAGGAGCCGAAGCACGAGGAGCTTCCCGGTGTGAGCACCGGCGTCGCGCTGCCTGGCGCCGAGGTGAAGCGGGAGGCAAAGCCACTGCCGCGTGTCACCGGGCCGCGCTACTACACCTACAAGGCCGACGCCCTGACGCGTGTCGCCGTCGACAGGCTGGCTGACCCGGTCGTTACCAGCTCTATTTCCACAGAGGTTCTGCCGGCAGGCGATGCTGGTATTCGCGCTGCCTTCTCCACGGTGAACGTGCGCACGACGCCGGATGCGGCCAAGGCGGTCGAGACCTTCTATGGTTCGCAGAAGAAATTCGTCTGGATCGATGGAGCCGGCATCAACGACAAGGCGAAAGCGGCCATCGCGGTGCTGGCCGATGCGGCGGCCGTCGGTCTCGCCCCCTGGGACTATGCGGTGAAAATTCCGTCGGACAGCTTCGACAGCGCCGACATGAACGCCCGCTACAGCGAACTTGCCACCTTCGAGATCGCCTTGTCGTCTGCCGTTGCGACCTACGTACAGGACGCCGTGCGCGGCCGCATCGATCCGAACCGCATTTCCGGCTACCACGATTTCAAGCGCAAGGATGTCAATCTCGTCGCGGCGTTGAAGAATGTGGCGATGAGCAGCAACGTCAAGGGCTTCCTGGAGAGCCGCTCGCCCGCAAGCGCCGATTTCCAGACGCTGAAGGCGGAGCTTGCCAAGCTCAGGGCGGAGACCGAAGGCGAGGACCGTGTTGTCGTCGCCGAAGGCACGCTTTTGAAGCCGGGCCAGAGCAATCCGGAACTCGCCAACATCGTCAAGGGCATTGTCAAGCACGGCTCGGATGCACTGAAGACCGATCATTCCGTGACGATCGCCACCTATTCCGGCACGCCGGACTACACGCCCGAACTGGTCGCCCTCGTCGAAGCCTTCCAGAAGGAAAACGGCCTGAAGCCGGACGGCGTCGTCGGCAAGGCCTCGATCCGCAAGATGACAGGCGGCGATTCCGTAGCCGACAAGGTCGGCAAGCTCGAAGTGGCACTGGAACAGGTGCGCTGGCTGCCGGTCGATCTTGGCGCCCGCCACGTCTTCATCAACCAGCCCGCCTTCCAGGTCTATTACTTCGAGGACGGTGCGGAAAAGTTCTCGATGCGCACGGTCGTCGGTTCCAAGGCGAACCAGACCTATTTCTTCCAGGATCAGGTGCAGACCGTTGAGGTCAATCCGTACTGGGGCGTACCGCAGTCGATCATCGTCAACGAGATGCTGCCGAAGCTCCGGAATGACCCGTCCTATCTCGACCGCATGGGTTACGAGGTCGCCGTGGGCGGCCGGGCCGTCCCGTCGTCCTCGGTCAACTGGTACGGTTCGACGGCAGGCGTTTCCGTGCGCCAGCCGCCGAGCGGCGATAACGCGCTGGGTGAGCTGAAGATCCTCTTCCCGAACAGCCACGCCATCTACATGCATGACACACCGTCGAAGAGCTTCTTCAAGAAGGACATGCGCGCCCTCAGCCACGGCTGCGTGCGCCTTGTCGAGCCGCGCAAGATGGCGGCCGCCGTTTTGGGCGTTAGCGAGGAAGAGGTGGGCAAGGAGATCGCGGCCGGCCGCAATAAGGCGCTCAGCGTCAAGGCCGATATCCCGATCTACGTCGCCTATTTCACCGCCTGGCCAAACAAGGACGGCAAGGTCGAGTTTTTCGACGACGTCTATGGCCGTGATGATTATGTGCGCAAGGCGTTTGCCGCCACGCAGAAGGCACGCGAGATAGAGGGCTGATCGCTCAGCCCCAGGTCAGCGGATCCAGTCTGAGATAGAAGGAGAGGCGCCCCCTGTCGGGCGCCTTTTCTTTTTAAGGTGGAGAAGAGGATGACGATGGTCTTTTCGGCGTCTGCCTTCGTCCACAGCCACTCCAAGGAATATCAGCGGGCGAGCAGGCGCTCGACAAGATCGGGCGTCAGTTCGTCGAAATGGGCGATGACAAGCGTCGGTTCAAGCTCGGCGACCGGCACATCGGAATACCCGAAGGGAACCCCGATGGACGGTACGCCAGCGTTGCGCGCGACGAGAATGTCGTTGAGGCTGTCGCCGATCATCACGGTTCGCAAGGGATCGGCTCCCGCGAGGCGAATCGTACCGAGCAGGTGTTCGGCATCCGGCTTGCGCACCGCGAACGTGTCGCCTCCGGTAATCGCTGCAAACCGTGCGGTGAGGCCGAGGCCGTCGACCAGGCGACGCGCGAGACCCTCCATCTTGTTGGTGCAGACTGCGAGCCGATGGCCGGCGTCGGAAAGGCGGTCCATTGCCTCGACGAGGCCGGGATAGGGCACGGAGACGCCTGGCATCGCATCGGCATAGTGCTCGACAAAGATGCCGAGCATGCGCTGCAGTTCTTCCTCGGAAATCTCGCGCCCGCGCAGCGAGAAGGCACGTTTGATCATCACCTGGCCGCCGTGGCCGACGAGATAGGTCAGGTCATCATAACCGACGGGATCAAGGCCTTCGAGACCGATCGCGTGGTTGAGGCTTGCGACGAGGTCGTGCGCCGTATCGATGAGCGTACCGTCGAGATCGAAGACAACGAGAGAAGCGGACATGGGGGAAACCTTGCGGGAGGTGGGGAGGGACGGTCTTTCCGGTATGCGATGGCGCGGGTATTTGCAATCGCCTTATCGGCCGCAGGCTTGCGGCGATTTTGGCTTTCGTTTGCCATTCAGGGCGTGTAAGTGTCTCACCGGAATTCCGGCCGCCTGGGGCGTGCCGGCTCATGATTGTTTATGGAGTTTTGGGGCATGGACGCCCGGGAAATGAAGATCAAGGCCGCTGCGGTCGCGCTCTCCCATGTCGAAGACGGTATGCGCCTCGGGATCGGCACAGGATCGACTGCGGAAGAATTCGTACGCCTTCTGGCGGAGAAGGTGGCTGGTGGCCTCAGGGTTGAAGGCGTGCCCACGTCCGAGCGGACGGCGCGGCTTTGCGTCGAACTCGGCGTTCCGCTGAAATCCCTCGACGAGCTGCCGGAACTCGACCTCACCATCGACGGTGCTGACGAAGTCGATGGCCGGCTGCGGCTCATCAAGGGCGGCGGCGGCGCATTGCTGCGTGAAAAAATCGTCGCCAGCGCCTCCGAGCGCATGATCGTCATCGCCGACGAAAGCAAGGTCGTCGAGACGCTCGGCGCCTTCAAGCTGCCCATCGAGGTCAATCCGTTCGGCCTCGTCTCGACGCGCATAGCCATCGAAAAGACGGCCGCCCGCCTTGGACTTTCCGGCAGCATTGCGCTGCGCGCGTCCGGCGACGGCACCTTCATGACGGATGGTGGACACTACATTCTCGACGCATCTTTTGGCCGCATTCCTGATGCAGATGCGCTCGCAAGCAGCCTCAATGACATACCGGGTGTCGTCGAACACGGCCTCTTCATCAACATGGCGTCGCTTGCCATCATTGCGGGACCCGCGGGTGCGCGCACGCTGACGGCGCAAGAATAGACAGGAGCACAGACCGACATGATCAAATTCGCTGGTTTCGGCCGGACCCTCGCGGTGAGCCTCATCCTTTCGGCGAGCCTTGCAGGCGCCGTCAAGGCGCAGGATGTGACGGAAGATCAGATCAAGGCCGCGCGTGCGGCTATCGACGCAATCGGTGCGACGGCCAACTTCGACAATATTCTTCCGACCCTCGCCGTTCGCACCAAGGGCGTACTCGTGCAGTCGTCGCCGAACCATGAGGCGGATATCAACAAGGTCGTCGATGAGCAGGCGCTCGCACTTGCCCCGCGTCGTGCTGACCTGGAGCGCGAAGCCGCGACGATCTACGCAAAGACCTTCACGCAGGAAGAGCTGAAGTCCATTGCGGATTTCTATAATTCTCCGGTCGGCAAGAAGCTGCTTTCCGACGGACCTATCGCGATGCGGGAGGTCGCGAAGGCCGCGCAAATCTGGGCCGTCGGCGTAGACCGCGACCTGAAAACGGAAAGCGGCAAGAAGCTCGATCCGATCTTCGAGGCTGCGCCGCCAGTCACGCTGGAAAATGGATCGCTACAACCGCAGCAGTAATCATCTCCGAAAAGGGCGGCGCGAGCCGCCCTTTTCACATTCCGGCAGGCTCCTTTGGAGTGCCGGCAGGCTGCCACCCCCGGAAGCAGCCGCGCCAAACGCCTATTCGTGGATCGTATAGGTGCCGAGTTCGCAGAGATTCTGCGTGTCAGTGGTCGTGTCGAGGTCGGATTCCTCGGAAAACTCGAAGCGCATGTCATAGTTGCAGACGCTGCGGCCATCGCCGATGGTGATTTCGATCGTCTCGTCCGGGTTCAGGACTTGCTCACCGAAAACGTCGTCCTCCCATTGATCCACGCCGACCGGCGAGGTGTAGAAACGTGTCAGCACCGAACCGGTGCCGTTCTTGAGCTGGAAGACGAGGTCTTCCGCTAAGGCCGGGCCTGCAAGCAGAACGAGTGCCGCTGCGCTGGTCGCGAAGAAATTCAATTTGTGCATATCGATCATCCATTTAGCCCACAATCGGGCGGCGGATTAATAGGGTCGTTGCCGGCTTTGGTAAATGGGGTTTGATGCTCCCGGCTTACCAATTTTGGGAGGGACTGCATAAAAACGTGGAAGGAAGCGGGGAGCGCTCCGGCGCGGGCGGCAAAGCGGGCTTTTCCTTTTGCCTGTGCTGTTCCTATATGTGTTGCGCCCGGCGGCGGATTCGCATGCCGGAAACCCGTCAGACGGCCATCCGGCCAGGCTTGCCCGCAGGAGATCACCATGCCGACATTCGACTACGACCTCTTCGTCATCGGCGGGGGCTCCGGCGGCGTGCGCAGCGCGCGCCTTGCCGCCAGCATGGGCAAGAAAGTGGCGATCGCGGAAGAATTTCGCTTCGGCGGCACCTGCGTCATCCGCGGCTGCGTACCGAAGAAGCTTTATGTCTATGCCTCTCAGTTCCCTGAGCATTTCGAGGACGCCGCCGGGTTCGGCTGGCAGGTCGGCGAAACGCGGTTCGACTGGTCGGCGCTCGTGGCAGCCAAGGAGAAGGAGATCACCCGTCTGGAGGGTCTCTATCGCAAGGGGCTGGAGAATGCGGCTGCCGCGATCCTGGCAACCCGCGCCGTCCTGGTCGGCCCGAACACGCTCCGCCTCACGGCGACCGACGAACTGGTGACCGCCGAGCGCATCCTGATTGCCGTCGGCGGCCATCCGACGCCGCATGTCGACCTTCCCGGTCACGAGTTTTGCATCAGCTCGAATGAAGCGTTCGACCTGCCGGAACTGCCGAAATCCATCGTGATCTCCGGCGGCGGCTACATTGCAGTCGAGTTCGCCAACATCTTCCACGGGCTCGGTGTCGAGACGACCCTGATCTATCGCGGTAAGCAGATATTGTCCCGCTTCGATCAGGACATGCGCCACGGGCTGCAGGCCGCGATGATCGCCAAGGGCATCCGCGTGATCTGCGAGGACATCATCATCAGCGTGGCCGAAGGCGAAGATGGGCGTCGCATGGTGACGACCAAGGCGGGCGAGACGCTCACCGTCGACCAGGTGATGCTGGCGCTCGGCCGCGTGCCGAATACGGGTAGTCTGGGGTTGGAAACAGCGGGCGTCGCTGTGGATGCAAGGGGTGCGATCATCGTCGATGACTATTCGCGCACCAACGTGCCCGGCATTTTCGCGCTCGGCGACGTGACGGATCGCGTGCAGCTCACGCCTGTCGCGATCCATGAGGCCATGTGCTTCATCGAGACGGAGTTCCGCGGCAATCCGGTCTCGCCGGACCATGACCTGATCGCCACGGCCGTCTTTTCGCAGCCGGAGATCGGCACCGTGGGCATGAGTGAAGAGGAGGCCGCCAAGGCTTTTGACGATCTCGAAGTCTACCGTGCCGAATTCCGCCCGATGAAGGCGACGCTGTCCGGCCGGCAGGAAAAGACGATCATGAAGCTCGTCGTCAACGCCGCCGACCGCAAGGTTGTCGGTGCGCATATCCTCGGCCACGAGGCGGGCGAGATGGCGCAGCTTCTCGGCATTTCGCTGAAGGCCGGCGTAACCAAGGACGATTTCGATCGCACCATGGCGGTGCATCCGACGGCGTCGGAAGAACTGGTGACCATGTACCAGCCGAGCTACCGCGTCAGGAACGGGCAGCGGATCTGACGGTTGCCCGGCTTTCCGTCGGCAGACGCCCGGCGAAGCGGTCTTCGCTCCGCTTGAACAGGGCCGAAAGGCGGTCGATCACCACCCGCATTTCCGGGCGGTGACGATCGTCATCATTGGCTGCGATCCACAGCGAATGGGCAAGTTCCGGGATGGGCTCGCCTTCGCGCGCCAGCGACGGCATGCCATCGCCGACGAAAACCGGCAGGACCCCGCGTCCTGCACCGCCGGCGATCAGCCGCGCGAGGACGTCGGGAGCGTTCGTCCATGTGTGGATGTGCTTTTCATGGTTGTGGAACACCCATTTTTCCGCGTCGGACATGGCGACCTCCGTGCCAATCGACACCCAGGGGAAATTTTCCTCGAAGGCGAGGTCCGCCGCGCGATAGATCGCGTAGGCAATGTCCACCGATTTGCGAACCGCGACATTGCCGGTCTTCGGCGCGCTGGGGAACAGGGCGATCATGCCGTGGCGATAGGTCAAGTCCTCGCCGGGCAGGAGTTGCTTGCAGCACAGGCGAAAACCGTCGGCCTGACCCCGCAGGTCGCTTGTGTTTTCCGCAATAAAACCGGTTATCCAGATGTCGCCGGCAATCGAGACGATCGGCAACGTGAAGGCATCGCCGTGCCAGCGGGTGATATCGGCCGTGGTGCGCCGGATGGTCTGAACATGCTCGTACAGCACCATGCCGTCGGCGGCGAGCCGATAGCCCTGCTGGCTGCGGAGGAAGAGTGTCCTGCCCATGCTGCGCTCCAGCGCCAGCATACGACGACCGATCGTCGGTGCACTGATGCCGGTGATGGACGAAGCGCCGGCGAGCCCTCCCTCTGAGGCCACATGGAAGAAAAGCTGCAGATCGCTCCAGTCGACTTCCGGCATCACAGTTCCTCGTTCAATCCCCTTTCCATAGCGCAAAACCGGACTGCCGGCATCATTCAACTGTGAAACGGGCGTTTCATTTGCGCCTCTACGATCGAATGGGCGCACGCGCTACTTCATGCCGGACACCGGAAAACAAGGAGTTCCGTCATGAGCCCGGAATGGATGATTGCCATCGACGAGATGAAGCGGGCGGCGCGCGGGCGTGGAGCTAAGCCGCTGTCCGACCCGTTGGAACGAGACGAATGGCGCGGGCTGGAATGGGCCGGCAACCTCGTTGCGTGGTTTTTGAACCGACGCACAAAAAGGCGGGCAGTGCGGCCCCGCCAGATGGTTGCCGATTGGAGCTGCGCGCAGCGTACGGTCCCGCGCCGCTTCTAGGCCAGAACGGGCGGCCAAGGCATGCTTTACAGTCTGTCAGGAGCTTGGGCGCAACTGTGGCAAATGCGTCGCTGCCGCTGGAAGTTCGGCTATGCAAGAACCATCTAACGGTTTATAAGCCCGCATCTTCAAAACGGAGGGGCGTTCGCAGGCTTTCGCGGGCGCGTCAGGACAGGTGAGTATCATGGCACAGAATTGGACCCCGACCAGCTGGCGGCACAAGCCCATCCAGCAGGTTCCGGATTATCCGGATCTCGCCGCATTGGCGGCGACTGAAGAGCGCCTCGCGAAGTTTCCGCCGCTCGTCTTCGCCGGTGAAGCACGTCGGCTGAAGTCGGCGCTCGCCAACGTGGCCGAAGGCAAGGGCTTCCTGCTGCAGGGCGGCGATTGTGCCGAGAGCTTCGCCGAACACGGTGCCGATACGATCCGCGACTTCTTCCGCGCCTTCCTCCAGATGGCCGTGGTGCTGACCTTTGGCGCCCAGCAGCCTGTCGTGAAGGTCGGCCGTATTGCCGGCCAGTTCGCCAAGCCGCGCTCCTCGAATATCGAGAAGCAGGGTGAAGTGTCGCTGCCGTCCTACCGCGGCGACATCATCAACGGCATCGAATTCAACGAAGACGCCCGCATTCCGAACCCGGAACGCCAGATCGAGGCTTACCGCCAGTCGGCTGCGACGCTGAACCTGCTGCGCGCTTTCGCGATGGGCGGCTACGCCAATCTCGACAACGTGCATCAGTGGATGCTCGGCTTCATCAAGGATTCGCCGCAGGCCGAGCGCTACCGCAAGCTCGCCGACCGGATTTCCGAGACCATGGACTTCATGAAGGCCATCGGCATCACCTCGGAAAACCATCCGAACCTGCGTGAGACCGATTTCTTCACCAGCCATGAGGCGCTGCTGCTCGGCTACGAGCAGGCGCTGACCCGCGTCGATTCGACCTCCGGCGACTGGTACGCGACCTCCGGCCATATGATCTGGGTCGGCGACCGTACGCGCCAGCCCGACCATGCGCATATCGAGTACTGCCGCGGCATCAAGAACCCGCTCGGTCTCAAGTGCGGCCCGTCACTCACTGGTGATGGCCTGCTCGAGCTGATCGATTTGCTGAACCCGCAGAACGAAGCCGGTCGCCTGACGCTGATCTGCCGCTTCGGCCACGACAAGGTTGCGGAAAACCTGCCGCGTCTGATCCGTGCCGTTGAACGGGAAGGCAAGAAGGTCGTCTGGTCCTGCGATCCGATGCATGGCAACACGATTACGCTCAACAACTACAAGACCCGTCCGTTCGAGCGGATCCTGTCGGAAGTCGAAAGCTTCTTCCAGATCCACCGTTCGGAAGGCACACATCCGGGCGGCATCCATGTCGAGATGACCGGCAACGATGTAACGGAATGCACGGGTGGCGCGCGGGCGCTTTCCGGCGCCGACCTCGCCGACCGCTACCACACGCATTGCGATCCGCGCCTCAATGCCGACCAGGCACTTGAGCTTGCCTTCCTTCTTGCCGAGCGCATGAAGGGCGGCCGCGACGAAAAGCGGATGGTTGTGAACGGTTGATCTCTTTCCGTTCATGCTTTGTCTCCGTAAATTAGCGGGGCTGATGCAAGCATTCAGGAATGTGAATTTGACAGGACCGGGCCAGCTGGCAAAGCTGGCCCGGTTTTTCTTTGGGAGGAAGTATGAGCGAAGAACATACGGGGCATTGCCTCTGCGGCGCGGTGCGGTTTCGCACGTCCGGTCGATTGCGCGAGGTGGTGGCCTGTCATTGCAGTCAGTGCCGCCGGCAGACCGGGCACTTCTATGCCGCGACCAATGTGCTGACCGAGGGGCTGACCGTAGAGGGCGGGGAGAACATCACCTGGTACCGGGCGAGCGAGACGGCAGGCCGTGCCTTCTGCCGCACCTGCGGCTCCGCGCTGTTCTGGAAGGGTGATGGTTCGGACCATACGTCGATCATGGCCGGCACGTTCGACCAGCCGACCGGGCTCAGGATCGGCGTGCACATCTTTTGCGCCGACAAGGGCGACTACTACGAGATCGAGGACGGTGCGCCGCAGTTCGCTCAGAACAGGTGAAGCGCACCGATCTTATCATTGCACGAGGGCAGGACGCTGACAGCGCACGCCCGTGACACGGATATCGGCCTCGCCGATCCTGACGCCGACGACCAGCAGCAGGTTGTAGAGCAGCTCGTCGATGGCCGGCGTCACCGCGCCGAGCGTCGAGGCAAGGGCTGCGGTAATTACCTTCGGCGTGCCGAGGGTGAGGAAGAGAATCTGGATGTCGACATCGAGATTTTCCAGCAGCGTCTTGGTGGTCGAGGTCAGCGTGTCGCGGGTCGATACGGTTTTCACCGTGCGTGCGGCGATTTCCGTCGGGGTGAAGGCGAGGCGGGTTTTGCTGAGGTTCTTCGCCTCGACATGGGCGATCGCATCGACACGCAGCAGCGCGGAATCGATGATACGGGCCTTTTCGACGCGCGCCTCATCGGAAAAGTCGGAGAGCACGGCGGGGTTGACCTTGCCGACTGCAATTTCCGCGACACCCGGAACGGCGTCGACCGAGACATTGGCGTTGACGGCCGTGCCGCCGAGGCAGCGGATATCGGCAAGCTTCGCCTCGGAAGCGGCGACCTCGACATAGAGCGGCAGTTTTATTCGCAGGCCGGCAAGGGCAGCGAGGCCGTCAATGCTCACTTCGACGGCAAGCCGCGTCTGGGCGCTTCGCACGGCACTGCCTGGTGCTCCGAGACGGTGGGCGGGTGTTTCGACCGGCGGTTCGCCGATTGCAAGGTTTACGGTCACCGTCCCGAGGCCCGGAATGGCCGCACCGACATTGAGTGCGACCTGGTTCTTGCCGTTGGCGAGTGCCGCGGCTGCCGAGATCATCTGCATGGCGTTGATCGACATTTCCCAATCGCCGCCGGTCGCGACCGTTAGCCCCTTCTTTGGATCGAGATTGAGGATGCGCGAGAGCGGCAGCTTCACCTTACTGCCGGCCGTTGCCTGTTCGATCGCCCGCAGTGCGGAGTTGACCGTACCGGAGAGGCCATGCACGGCGCGCATGGAGGCGAGAAGTTGTGGCATGGTGACGCCGGCGTTCAATACATCCTCATAGGTCGCTGCCGTGAGGTTGAGCTCGGTCGCAATGGCCTTGAGGAACGGCTGGACGGAAATGTCGGCATCGACCAGCGCCCGGTAGTCCATCACCTTGAGCGACAGGGTGGTGCCGAGAAGTTTTCCGAGCAGCGCGTTCAGGATGCCTTCATTCAGGCTGGCGAGCCGTGTGCCGACCGAGAAGGCGGCGATTTTCGTGCGCGAGGCGGACCCGGTCGCCGTCAGCAGGGGCGATTTCGGCATGAACATCGATGCGAGAAAGAGATCGCCGGGACGGGTCAGGACCACGCGGGCGGCGTCCGCCTCGATGATGGTGGGCTTGAAGCGATCCTCGGGGGCGATATCGGGGTCGGCCGTGTAGCGGCCGCGCTCGATCTTGGCTGTGGCCTTCGTGGATTTCGTCGTCACAGATGTTCCAGGTAGAATGACGAGGCCGTCCTTGCCGGTGACGGCAACGGAGAGGTTGTTGAGTGCGAAATAGGTCGCGGCGGCCTTTTCCGCTTCGACAATGTTGGCGGCGGAGGCGATGGCTGCGAGATCGGCCGTCGCCTGCAATTGGCGCTGCTGCACCGTGAGGTAGCCGTAGTCGACGCCAAGGGCCGTCGAGAAGATGATCAATGGCAGGCTGAGGGCCGCGAGCGTGCCGATATTGCCGGAGCGGTTGGCGATAAGATCGTGCGGGCGCTTCATGATCAGTACCCTCCCACGCGCACGGTGGCGTAACGCTCGATCTTCTCCTGCGGCAACGCGAAGGTGAAAAGCTTCCAGATCGGCAGGTCGCTGGAATCATAGGAGATCGCGACGGTGAACTGGTCCGGATTGTTGGGGTCGTCGGTGACCAGTACCTTCATCTTCGTGCGGTTGATGAAAGAATAGTCGAATCGGGAGGCGGCGAGGTAGCGGTTGACGAGCGTGACGCGCTCGTTCGAGTTAAGACCCGCGACCGCCGTGCGGGCCGCGTCGGCGGCAATCTGCTGTACCGAGTGGGTGACACTCAGATAGACGCCATAGGCGATCAGCGTGAAAAGCGCGAGGAAGAACAGGGGCGCGATGATCGCGAATTCCAATGCCGAGGTTCCGGTGCGATCCTTCGACAGGCGAGACAGGACGTGCATGACATCTCCTCCTTGGGATTGTCTGACGGCAAGGCTTTCCCGCATCCAAGATACGGATGCACTTTTATCGTGCGCCCAGAATCTTAATTTCTTCTATAAATTGCTCAGCCTAAAGTAGCGTATAACGCTGGTTGTATCGACGTGTTTTTCACTTTTGACGAAGTGCATCATGCAGCCGCAACACTTCCAGCTTCAACGCGGCGATCTCGTCGAGGAAATGCGTGTCGATCTTGTGATGCAGCGCCATCAGCTCGATCTCCGCCTTCAGGTTGACCTCGTAGTCCTTGGAGGCCTCGAAACGGTCGCGGGCGGCCTGCCGGTTCTGCGACATCATGATGATTGGCGCCTGAATTGCTGCGAGCATGGAAAGTACAAGGTTCAGGAAGATGAAGGGGTAGGGGTCGAAGGCGTCGCGTGCGAGCAGGATCGTGTTGGCGACCGTCCAGATGATCAGGAAGACGAAAAAACCGATGATGAAGCCCCACGAGCCGCCGACGCGGGCAATGCCGTCGGCCACTCGGTCGCCGAACGATTGTTTGGCTTCGAAGGCAATGTTCCTGTCTTGCGACAGGATTCGACCCTCGCGGGAGTGGAGAAGGACCTCGCGCTCGGTTTCGTCAAGGTCGTCGGTGGCTTTGCCGAAGAGGATTTGGGCAGCGTCGTCGAAGGGTCTCATGGCCGGGGCTCCGGAAAAGGAATCGGAGCCCTAGCCTAGCGCGGATCGGTTGCTTGTCAGAAGCCCGCGGCCATCAGCTCCGCATGGGAGTTGAAGAAACGTTCCAGGCCATACTGCTTGCCGAACATGATGTCGTGCTGCAGGAAACGGAAGTCGCGCACCAGCGGGTCGATCGTCTTCTTGCGTGCCCAGCCGGCAGTGCCCTTGCCCTTGGTGTCGATCAGCATGTAGCGGTCGATGACGCGCAGCTTGTCGTGCACCGCACCCAGGAAGCCAGTGTAGTAGGGATGCTCGAAGCCGGCTTCCTTGAGGATGAAGTAGGAGAGGAAGGCCGGGCTGATCGTGCCGACGTCCTTTTCCACGCCGGTCTTGTTCGACCAGATGACGAGGGGCGTTTCATGCTCCTTCTGCATCTGCTCGGGCGTGCCCTTGCGCGAGGCGGTGATGCCCTGCATGTAGCCGGAATTCTGGTAGACCGTGTTGAGCGGCGGCAGGTGGTCGCCGAAGACGACGATGATCGTCTCGCGGTCGCGGTTCTTCGCCCAGTCCATCAGCATCTTCAGGCTGCCGTCCGCTTCCTTCACGCCCTGGGCATAGCTTGCGAGCATGCGGGTGTCTCGCGCGTCCAGCTTGCTTTCGACGTCGATGTCGGTCTTCGCGTAGCGGCCGTCGTCATAGGGGCCGTGGCCCTGCAGCGTGACGGTGAAGAAGAAGAACGGATCTTCCTGCATGTCCGCCTGGCGGATGATCTCCTTGGTCAGCGCCTCGTCCGAGGTGAAGTTGCCGCGTTTTGCGAGCGGCGGCATCTTGTCGACATCCTTGAATGTCTGGAAACCGAAGGCCTTGTAGACGCTCGAACGGTTCCAGAACCAGCCGGAGAACGGATGGATGGCGCGCGCGGTATAGCCTTCAGCCCGGAAGAAGGTGGCGAGCGACGGGATCGGCTTGCGCACATACTGCTGGTAGGGAATGCTGCCCGTCGGCAGGAAAGCGTTGGAAAAGCCGGTCAGCGCCTCGAACTCGACATTGGCGGTCAGGCCGCCGAACTCCGGCGAGAAGACGCCGCCGCTCTGGTTTTCGCGGATCACCGGCATCGGATCGGCCGAGAGCTTTACGCCCTCAAGGCGCGTCGGGTCCCACAACGATTCGCTCATGACGACGATGACGTCTGGCTTGGAGCGGTGCGTGGTGCCGACCGGCAGGGGCTTTGACGGAATCTTGTCGATCGCGTCGATCATGTAGCCGGAGGGCGCCTGTACGTTGGCCATCGGCAGGTTGATGGCAAACGCCATCATGAAGCCGTTGTGGCGATAGTTTTCCGCCTGGTCCCACATGATCGGGAACACTTTTAGCCGGTCACGGACCCAGGAGAATTCGTTGTAGTCCATGATCGAGGCGAAGCCGGCCAGCAGCGGCAGCGCAATGGCAAGCCGCGTCAGGCGTTCCTTTCTGGTCAGCGGCCGGAAACGGCGCCAGGCGAAGACCCAGAGGCTGATGAGGCCGACGACCGAGGCGAGAACGGCCAGCGCCAGGCCCACGGCGGTCCACGGCCGGTCCTGCACCAGCACCGGCATCAATTCCATGATCTGGCGGCCGAAAAGCAGGTCGGTCGGGTAGAGTGGGTCGGTCAGGAAAACCTGCTTCTGCTGCGAAATCACACCCATCAGCATGACGAGCGGCGATACCAGAAGCACGGCCTTGTGCTGTCGGCCGATCAGCCCGTCGATGGCGAGATAGAGCAGGAAGAACACGCCCGCGGTGGTCCAGGCGGGCTGCTCGGGATTGGTGAAATAGATCCACGTCTGCTCGACCGAGCCACGCGTGATCAATTCGATGACGGTGACGGTCAGGAGTGCAAGAAGCCCGGAAACGGCCAGCGAACGTAGTACGGCGAGCGCCTTGGCATGGCGCGCGAAAAAGCCTGCCTCGACGGCAAGGCCTTCTGTGCTATTGATCGCCACGGCTGTGGAATTGAACAGGGCCAAGGCCGTCTCCAGATTTCATAAAAGTTTTGTGTATCTGTCATACGGACGTCATCTTGAACAGGAGATGAACGATTTCTGCAACGTTCTCCCCGTGCTTTGGTTCCCTCTGTTGCACCGCCGCAATGGCCGGCGGAACTCCTGAAAACGAGGGTTTTGCGCCGAAGCCGACGCGAAACGGCATCACGGTTCATTCCCAAAGCGCTTGTGATGTTCTAAAGAGCTTCTCGACCGTTCGAGAGAGCGATAGCCGCACGCGGCAGCAGGATCGGACACCAGGGCATTTTCCGCTTTCCCTGAAACGCGAAAACGCTCTGTCCCTATGTTTTTTACAGTTCCGGACGCAAAAGCGCTGCACGTTTTTGTTGGAATTGTTCTGAAGGAAACGGGTCCGCAGACATGACTTCCCAGGCTGATAAGACGACGCTGCGCATCGCCGTCGCGCAATTGAACCCGACGGTTGGTGATGTCGTCGCCAATCTCGCCAAGGCGCGCGCCGCCCGAGAGGATGCCGCCCGGCAAGGCGCCGACCTTCTGCTTCTCACGGAACTCTTCATCTCCGGCTACCCGCCGGAAGATCTCGTGCTGAAGCCCGCTTTCCTGAACACCTGCCGTCGCGCCATCGACGATCTCGCTGCCGACACGGCAGACGGCGGCCCCGGCGTCATCATCGGCTTCCCGCGGCAGGACGAGACGGGCCGCTACAATGCCGTCGCCGTGCTCGATGGCGGCAAGGTGATCGCCGTGCGCGACAAGGTGGACCTGCCGAACTACGGCGAGTTCGACGAAAAGCGCGTCTTCGACCAGGGCGCCATGCCCGGACCGGTGAATTTCCGCGGCGTGCGCCTCGGCATTCCGATCTGCGAGGACATCTGGGGCGATCTCGGCGTCTGCGAGACGCTGGCGGAAAGCGGTGCGGAAATCCTGCTCTCGCCGAACGGTTCGCCCTACTATCGCGGCAAGGTCGACATCCGCCATCAGGTGGCGCTGAAGCAGGTCATCGAGACCGGCCTGCCGCTGCTCTATGCCAACCAGCTCGGCGGCCAGGATGAACTCGTCTTCGACGGCGCGAGCTTCGCCTTCAATACCGACAAGACGCTCGCTTTCCAGATGAGCCAGTTCGAGGAGACGATCGCGCTCACCACCTGGAAGAAGCATGGCGAGGGCTGGGTCTGCGACGGCGGGCCGATGTCGCGCATTCCGGAAAAGGAGGAGGCGGATTACCGCGCCTGCCTGCTCGGCTTCCGCGACTACGTCAACAAGAACGGTTTCAAGAATGTCGTGCTCGGCCTGTCCGGCGGCATCGATTCGGCGATCTGCGCGGCGATCGCCGTCGATGCGCTGGGCGAGGAGCGGGTGCGCTGCGTGATGCTGCCCTACCGCTATACCTCGAAGGACTCTTTCAAGGACGCGGCCGATTGCGCCAAGCTGCTTGGCTGCCGTTATGACATCGTGCCGATCGAGGCGCCGGTGACGGGCTTCCTCTCCGCGCTGTCGGAAACCTTCGAAGGCACGGAAGAGGGCATCACGGAGGAAAACCTGCAGAGCCGTACGCGCGGCACGATCCTCATGGCGATCTCCAACAAGTTCGGCTCGATGGTCGTCACCACCGGCAACAAGTCGGAAATGTCGGTCGGTTACGCCACGCTCTACGGCGACATGAACGGTGGCTTCAATCCCATCAAGGACCTCTACAAGATGCAGGTCTACGCGCTGTCGCGCTGGCGCAACGGGCATGTGCCGCCAGGTGCCCTCGGCCCGACGGGCGAGGTGATCCCCAACAATATCATCGACAAGGCGCCGTCTGCGGAACTGCGTCCCAACCAGACCGATCAGGATTCGCTGCCGCCCTATCCGGTGCTCGACGACATCCTCGAATGCCTGGTCGAACTGGAAATGAGCACGGAGGAAATCGTTGCGCGTGGCCATGATGCGGCAACCGTGCACCGCATCGAGCACCTGCTCTACATCGCCGAATACAAGCGCCGGCAATCGGCACCGGGCGTCAAAATCACCAAGAAGAATTTTGGCCGAGATCGACGCTACCCGATTACCAACCGGTTCCGGGATCGGGGATAGGCTATGCGCAGCTCCGTCGAGATCCACAACATCGTCACCGGCAAGACGCGTGTCGTGTGGCAGACGGAGCAACTGGTCGAGGCGCCGAATTTTTCGCGGGACGGCCGTTCCCTGATCATCAACGGGGATGGTTTGCTCTATCGGCTGCCGCTCGATGGCGGCAAGCCGGTGCGGATCGATACGGGCTTTGCGACCCTTTGCAACAACGACCACGGGCTTTCCCGGGATGGACGCCTGCTCGCCATCAGCGACAAGGTCGAGTTCGGTAAGTCGGCGATCTATGTGCTGCCGGCCGGGGGCGGAACGCCGCGGCTGGTGACGCAGAACCTGCCGTCCTATTGGCACAGCTGGTCGCCGGATGGCGAAACATTCGCCTATTGCGGCATCCGGGGCGATGTCTTCGACATCTACACCATTCCGGTCGCAGGCGGTGAGGAGCGGCGTCTGACCTTCGGCGAAGGCCGCAATGACGGGCCGGATTACTCTTCGGATGGAGAATGGATCTATTTCAACTCCAGCCGCACCGGCCGCATGCAGATCTGGCGCGTGCGCCCGGACGGCAGCGAGCCGACGCGCATCACCGACAGCCCCTATGGCGACTGGTTCCCGCATCCTTCGCCGGACGGCAGGAACCTGCTGGTGCTCTCCTATGATGGCGACGTTTTTGATCATCCGCGTGATCTCGACGTGCGCCTGCGCCTCATGGACATGGATGGCAGCAACGCACGGATTCTGTTCGAGCTTTTCGGTGGGCAGGGCACGATGAACGTGCCGAACTGGTCGCCGGACGGTACGGAATTCGCCTTCGTGCGCTACGCGCCGGTCGCCTGATTCCAATTTCGGGTGGGGGCACGTTAAGTTTTCGCTCACCAGCCCGTTTAAGCGAATTTTGCCGTCTGTCAGTTAGCCTCCTCTCAACAATGCCTGGAAAGGGCGGGGGAAGGCAGGGAAACGATGACGGGCAAGGCTGAAGTGGGCCGCACGATGCGGCGACGCGGTGTAGGTTGGGCGATCCGGGCGGCAGCCTTGGTGATCGTCCTGCTGTTTGGAGCCGCCAACTATCTCGTGCTGGACTATGCGATTGAGCGGGCCGACAGTTTCGTCGCCGAGACCGAGCGCACGCTGGTGCGCAATGAATTCAGCCACCAGATCGATCAGGTCGTGCAATACCAGAGCCAGCTCTCCTTCTGGGACAAGACGTTCAACGAACTGGCGGACGGCATGCCGGACGACACTTTCGTGCGCGATCAGATGCGGGACTGGATGTGGTCTGATTTTGGCTTTTCCTGGATGATCTTCACCTCGCCGGATGGCGAGAAAGTGCTCGGCGTACAGCGCGGCGAAAAGGTTTCCGAACGCAAGGCCCGTGAAAAGTTGCACTGGGTAAGCGATCTAACCCGTAAGGCGGAGCGCGCCTATCGCGAGGCGCTGTCGCCCGATCGCGGCGGCTGGCAGGTCGCCGGTGGCAAGGCGGACCCGGACCTGCTGACACCGGCGTTACCTGAAATCCACGTTTCCGGCATGCGCTTGATCGACCGGGTGATGAGCATCGTCGTGGTGCAGGCGGTTGTTCCCAAGACGCTTTACATTCCTGCAAGCCGGCTCGAGCCGACGCTGCTGATCACCGTAAAACCCGTCTCGCAGAAGATGCTTGCGAGTACCGAGCGGCGCCTCGGCCTACGCGATCTTGGTTTCACGCCGATCGTGACGCAGGAGCAGGGGCTCCTTATGACGCCGGTTGGCGGCGATGCCTACAACCCGATGGTCACCTCCTGGCGGCCCAACATGCCAGGGTCCTTCGTGTGGCGCTCGGCGTTGCCGCAGATCGCGTTGTTCGTGCTGGTCTTTGCCGGCGTTATGCTCTTCGTCACCTTGCGCTTTTCCGCGCTTGTCAGGGCGCTCCAGCGCAGCGAGACGAAGAACGCCTTCCTGGCGCGGCACGATCCGTTGACCGGGCTCAAGAACCGTAGCGGCTTTGACGAGGAAGTGTCGCGCGCCATCAGGAAGGGCGAAAACAGGCCCTTCACGATCCTCGCGCTCGACCTCGACCGGTTCAAGGCGGTCAACGACCGACATGGACATGCGGCGGGGGATGCGGTGCTCCAGGCGGTCGCTCGACGTTTCTCTGATCGTGTCGGCCAGTACGGTTGCGTCGCCCGTCTGGGGGGTGACGAATTTTCCGTTCTGCTGACGGGCGAGCATAGCCGCGAGCACCTCGTGGAGCTTGCCGCCAGTCTCGTGCTGGATACGCAGATCCCGATCGCCTATGACGGACAGCTTCTCCTGATCGGCGGTAGCGCCGGCATCGCCCAGTTCCCGCACCATGGCAAGACTGTGCACGACGTCATGGTCATGGCCGATGCCGCACTTTATGCAGCCAAGAACGGTGGCCGCAACCGTGCGGTCCATGCTGGAGATATCGACAGCGTGGAGATTGCGGATGTCGGCGAGGCCCGCGCCGCCTGACGCTTGCCGCATACGGGCAGGTCTGCGGCGCAGGAAGACTTGATCGCATCGCCAGGTCATGCGCATATCGTTCCCGTCAGGTGCCCGCTTTTGCGGGAGAATCGGGAATCCGGTGCGGGCTTGAAAAGCCCAGGCCCGGAACGTGCCCAACGCTATGACGGGGATGGCGCGCACCGTAAAAGCTTGAATCGATTCAGGCTTTTGCCACTGGTTGTTCAACCGGGAAGGCAGGTGCTTGCCGCGCGACCCGAAGTCAGAAGACCGGCCTGGCAAGATAGACCGAACCGCGTGGACGGCGGCAGGTTGTACGCATTGTTGGGGAGAAAACGATGCGAACAGAACCGTGGGACCCTCTGGTCCAGGCGGGCGCCTTTTCTTGCAAGGACAGGCAAGCCGTCTATCGTGCCATCGAAACGCGCCGCGACGTGCGCGACCAGTTCCTGCCCGATCCACTGCCGGACGATCTCGTCGGCCGTCTGCTGCATGCCGCGCACAGCGCGCCGTCCGTCGGCTTCATGCAGCCGTGGAATTTTCTCAAGGTGCGCAGCGAGACGACCCGGCGGCGGGTACATGCCGCATTTCAAAAAGCCAATGCCGAGGCGGCGGCGATGTTCGAAGGCGAGCGGCAGGGACAGTATCGCGCCCTGAAGCTCGAAGGCATTCTCAAGGCGCCGCTCTCGATTTGCGTGACCTGTGATCCGACGCGCGGCGGAACGGTGGTGCTGGGGCGCACCCACAATCCGCGCATGGATGTCTATTCCACGGTCTGCGCCGTGCAGAACCTCTGGCTCGCAGCGCGGGCGGAGGGGGTGGGCGTCGGCTGGGTCAGCATCTTTCACGATAGCGACGTCCGGGACATCCTCGGCATCCCAGAGCATATCGAGATCGTCGCCTGGCTTTGCGTCGGTTTTGTCGATCGACTCTATGCCGAGCCGGAGCTTGCGGTGAAGGGGTGGCGGCAGCGCCTGCCGCTGGAAGAACTGGTGTTCGAGGAGCGTTGGCCGGAAACCGGCGTCAGTTGACGCCAGCATCGGCCGGACGGCCGAGGTCGATGGCGGATTGGTTTGCCGGCAGGAAGACCGGGCCGACCGTGCGCACCTTGCTGGTCGCCGGATCGTAGTCGCGTTCCTCGATCGTCACCGGCGTCTTGATCGCTGTTTCCGCCTTTTTCGGCAGGGTGTCGATCCTGGTGATCGAGCCACCGTCGTCGCCGTTCGATGCCTGTGCGGGGTCGCCCTTCAGCGCCTTCTCGCGCTTGATCATCTCCTGGTAATAGGCCGAGAGATTGCAGCCGCAGGCGCCGGGCTTGGAAAGGTCACGCGTGCGGTAGGAGAAGGCGTTCTGCAGCTCGTAATAGGGACGGCCGGTGACCGTCGAGGTCATCTGGTCGGTTTCCTGCCCGTTCGTCATTGACTGGTAGAAGAGTTCGGTCTCCGTCTGCGGGCACATCATGCTGCAGACTTGCTGGTCACGCCGAAAATCGAGCGGCGTGGCGCCTGAGGAAATCGGGAAGAAGCCGCCGTCGCAGGTGCGCACGCAGACGGTGCGCAGGTTGCCGTGGCCAGTGCTGCCGCCAAGCGAGCGCAATTCCAGCCGCCCGCTGCCATCCGGCATGGTGCCGAGCGGCAGGCTGTGTGTTTCATCGGGCGTGCGCAGCGTTTCGGTCGCCGCGACGGGCATCACTTTTGCTTCGTCGTTGCAGCCGTTCGTCTCAAACGAGGCGAGCAGACGTTTGCGCTTGCCGTCGTTGGACGTGCCACCGGAGAATTCGCGGCGCTTCCTGTCGAGAATCTGGAGATTGCGCTCCATCTTGCCGATGACCGATTCCAGCGTGTCGCACGCCTCTGCGTTCGGTCCACCGACGACGATGATGCTGCCGCCAGAGCAGCCGAGGCGGCGCTGGTCGCCCTTGGCCTTGCGAAGCTGGATGTTCTGGCGCGCGATGGCGCCGGCATATTTGCGGGCGCTCGACGTATCGACCAACACGCGTGGCAGGTTGGCAAGCTCGGCCTGGATGCGCTCGCACACGTTCGCGGCCGCCGTGCCGCCGAAGAATAACAACGGCAGGCCGGTAGCAACGGCAAAAAGAAGACTGGCGCGTCTTTTCAAGTCGTCGATCCCATGAATGTGCGTTTGAGCGGCAATCCCACCGCATATGCAGGCCTTATCATAGGCTACCGGGGGGGAAGCGCAACGCGCTCCCGCATTTGTGATTAACGCGCAAGGGAAACATGATTTTAAAACTCAGCTTCTAGGCCGGGCCGCGTAATTGATCTCCCCCGAGGCTTGGTGTAGCACTCTCGGCACATACAACAGCCGGTTTGCGCGTTTCTCGCGCAGTCGCCCTCAAGGCGCGAAGCCGGCCCCTTGCAGGCAGGTGCACATGCGGATTTCGTCAGTTTTGCTCAGTCCTCTCTACGCGCTTCAGGTCGCGTCCGGCGCCAAATCCTTTGCCGACAACCCCATCATCGGCAGCAAATGGCTGAACAGGAAGGGCCTGCACGAAAAGCGCGTCTCGCTCGCCATGCGCATGGCCGCCTGGCGCCGGACCAAGCTGGAAACAACGGTCGCGTCGGAATATCGCCGGCAATATGCCGAGAACGGCTTCGTGAAGATCGAGAACTTCCTGTCCCCCGAGGATTTCGCCGCGGCCACCCGCGAACTCGCCGAGCGTGATTTCGAGCGCTACGACATGAAGCAGGGCGCCACGGTGACCCGCCGCGCGATCATCGACGACAGCGATCTGGAAAGCCTGCCGGGCTTCAAGGCGGCGCGCAATGACCCGCGGCTCACCAATCTGCTGCGCTATGTGTCCTCCCATGCTGGCCAGCCGCTGCTCGTCGTCCAGGTGGTGATGGCCCTGCCGTCGGTCATAGCCAAGGGCTCCACCGATCCGCAGACCGCCCTGCACAGCGATACGTTCCAGCCGACGGCCAAGGCCTGGCTCTTCCTGCGCGACGTCAACGAGGAGGACGGCCCCTTTGCCTACGTGCCTGGCTCGCACGAGATGACGCCGCAGCGCACCGCCTGGGAGCGTCGCATCAGCGAAAATCCCGATGCTATCGAAAACATCTATTCCGCCCGTGGCTCGCTGCGCATCATGCCCGATGAGCTTGGAGCGCTCGGCTATGGCCAGCCGGTCAAGATGACCGTCAAGGCCAATACGCTGATCGTCGCCGACACGCATGGTTTTCATGCGCGCAGCCCGAGCTACAAGACGACGACGCGCATCGAGATCTATGGCTCGCTGCGCCGCAATCCCTTCCTGCCGTTCACCGGCCTGCACCTCGCGTCGCTACCGTTCATCGCCTCCGGCATGAACCGGCTGATCATTTCGGCGATGGGCCTGCGCGGCAAGCTCGGGCTCAAGGGATCGCCCTGGCATCCCGCCGGCAATGGCAAGGCGGACGAGTGGTCGAAGCGGCTGGATCAGCCGCCGGCGGCCTGAGCCTTTCGAACTGCCGAACCGGCCTCGGGCTTGCAAGCCGGTCGGTTCGGCCCTAAATCTCCGGCATCGTCAATGCTGACCGGCTGGTGCACCATGGAATTCAACCCGAACACAAATCGACTTCGTTTTGTTCTCGGGGATTACCATGCCTGCTTCCATCACACTTTCCAAAATCACGTGGTCCACGCCTGACGGCCACATCCTCCTTTCCAATCTCGACCTGAGCTTCGGTGCCGAGCGCGCCGGCCTTGTCGGCCGCAATGGCGCCGGCAAGACGACGTTGCTGAAGCTCGTGACCGGCGATCTTGCGCCACAGGCCGGCACCGTCACGGTGGACGGCACGCTCGGCCTGTTGCGCCAGAGCGTGCAGGTTGCGGCGGATGAGACGGTCGCAAGCCTCTTCGGCATCGTCGAGGCCCTCGATCTGCTTGACCGTGCAGAGCGCGGCGAGGCGGACGCCGATGCCCTTGCCGATGCGGACTGGACGCTGGAGACGCGGCTTGCCGCAGCTCTTGCCCGTGTCGGTCTGTCTGCCGAACCGGGCACGCGGTTGACGGCGCTTTCCGGCGGGCAGCGCACACGCGCGGCGCTTGCGGCCCTCATCTTCAGCGAACCGGATTTCCTGCTGCTCGACGAGCCGACCAACAATCTCGACCGGGAAGGGCGCCGGGCGGTCATCGACCTGCTTGCGAGTTGGCGGGCAGGCGCGATCGTCGTCAGCCACGACAGGGAGCTGCTCGAAACGATGGACGCCATCGTCGAACTGACAACGCTAGGCGCCGCGCGCTATGGCGGCAACTGGAGCGCCTATCGCGCCCGCAAGGCGCTGGAGCTTTCGGCCGCGCACCGCGACCTCGCTGGTGCCGAAAAACAGGCCACGGAGGTGGCGCGGAACATGCAGGCCATCGCCGAGCGCAAGGCGCGCAAGGACAGCGCCGGACGCCGGAAGAAGGCGCGGGGCGATATTCCCCGCATCATGCTGGGCGCCATGAAGGAGCGCAGCGAGTTGACGAGCGGAGCCAATGCCCGCCTTGCCGAAAGCCGGCAGGGGCAGGCCGCCGAGGCGGTGACGGCGGCGCGCGAGCGCATCGAAATCCTCCAGCCGCTGACCGTTGCCGTTCCGTCGACCCATCTGGCCACTGGCAAGACGGTGTTGAAGATCGAGAATGTCACGGTCGGGTATGCGCCAGATCAGCCGGTGCTGCGCGATCTTTCCCTGGTGATCACCGGGCCCGAGCGGATCGCGGTGACGGGGTCGAGCGGTTCCGGGAAGACGACGCTGCTTGCCCTCGTCACCGGCCAGTTGCAGCCCTGGCAGGGGAGCGTGCGGGGCTTTACCGACGTCGCCATGCTTGATCAGAGTGTGAGCCTGCTCGATCCATCGCTGTCGATCCGCGACAATTTCCGGCAGCTCAATCCCGGCGCGGATGAAAATACCTGCCGCGCGGCACTGGCGCGTTTCATGTTCCGCGCAGATGCCGCCTTGCAGATTGTCGGCAGTCTCAGCGGCGGGCAATTGCTGCGCGCGGGCCTCGCCTGTGTGCTTGGCGGTGGCACACCGCCGGCGCTGCTGATCCTCGATGAGCCGACGAACCATCTGGACATCGATTCGATCGAAGCGGTGGAGGCGGGGCTGCGCGCCTATGACGGCGCGCTCCTTGTCGTCAGTCACGATGAGCCGTTTCTGGCGGCGATCGGCATCACGCGTCGGGTGGAGCTCGTGGCTGCATGAGCGGAAGGCCGGGCTTTGGCCCGGCCTTCCGCGATCAACTGCGGCCGAAACGCTCGATCACCTCGGCGAGCGGGATATGGCCTTTGAAAGCGCCAGAGCCAGCTGGCGTTTCACCGGCTTCCAGCGCCGTAGCGAAGTTGACCGCCGGGTTTGCTTCCAACAAGCGACGAACCTTTTCGATGCGCGGCCAGCGGCTTGCCGGTGCCACCTCGTGATAGTCTAGCCAGCGGGCGACGCCGATGAGCACCCCGTCCGCCAGCGTGGGATGCTCGCCCACGAGGTAGGGTGTGTCGCCGAGCATGGCCTCCAGCTTGTCGTGCCGCTCGATGACGCCTTTACGTCCATATGTCTGCAGCGACTGCTGCAGCACAGGGTCCGGCGTCTCCATCTCCAGCGCCGACCAGAGCGGGCTGAAGGCACCGGTAAAGCCGGTGTTGAGGTAGGCCATCAGCTGGATCATGCGATCGGCTTCGGGCGCGGTGGGGGCGAAGCTGATGCGCCGTTCCGTGTCGCGCGCGGCGAGCCATTGGGCGATCGCCATGGTTTCGGTGATGACGCGGCCGTCATCGGTGACGAGGGCCGGCGTCTCGTGCCGGGCGTTGAGACGGGCATAGGCGGGGTCGCGCATTTCGCCCAGCATGTCGACGCGGCAGAGCCTGTAGGGCTTGCCGAGCCATTCCAGCGCGGCGACGAGGCCCATGGAGCTTCCGGCGGGGAAGCCGTAGATGAGGATCGGTTCCAATGTTGTTCTCCGTGATTTCTGTTGACCACGCTGCGCAGCGACACTGGACCTAAGCCTTGCCCGCCCCCATGTAAATTACGCACATTTTTGTCACCACGCCGGAGCCCGCGATGAAAGATCTCGTTTCCCGTTGCCCGATCGAGGAGGTCATGCAGGTGCTGGGCGGCCGGTGGCCGACGCTGCTGATCTACTATCTGAAGGATGGCACCAAGCGTTTCAGCGATCTGCGACGCGACAATCCGACGGTCTCGCATCGCATCCTCACGCTGGAATTGCGTAAGCTGGAAAAGGCCGGCTTGGTCGAGCGCACGGTCTTTGACGGTTATCCGCTGCGCGTCGAATATGATCTGACGCCTGCCGGCCTCACCCTGATGCCGCTGATCGATGCGCTGGGCGACTGGTGGGAGGGGCATGACGGCGCCCGCCCGGCGCCAAAAACGAAAACGGCCGCCGAAGCGGCGGCCGTTTCGTAAGGCAGGCCTTTCCGATCAGATCGAACCGTCCGGATAGGAGGCTTCGACGACGGCAAGGGCGGCCATGTTGACGACGCCGCGCGAGGTGGCGGACGGCGACAGGATGTGGGCGGGCAGGGCGGCGCCAAGCAGGATCGGGCCGACATGCAGGCTGTCCGTCATCGTCTTGACCACGCCGAGCGTGATGTTGGCGGCGTCAAGGTTCGGGAAAACGAGCAGGTTTGCTTCGCCCGTCAGCGTCGAATTCGGCATGACGCGCTGGCGTAGCGCCTCGGAAATGGCGGCATCGCCGTGCATTTCACCGTCAGCCTCGAGGTCCGGATCCGTCTCCCGCACAAGCTCCATGGCCCGTCGCATCTTGAAGGCGCTTTCGGAATCGCGTGAACCGAAATTCGAGTGCGAGACGAGGGCGGCGCGCGGCGTGATGCCGAATCGGCGGATTTCCTGCGCCGCCATCACCGTCATCTGGGCGACCGCTTCGGCGGTCGGCTCGCAGGTGACGTAGGTATCGGTGAAGAAGGTGGCACCGCGCTGCGAGATGAGCAGGCTGAGTGCCGAGAAATCGAGCACGCCGTCCCTCTTGCCGATGATCTGGCGCACATCGCGCAGATGCCGGGCATAGCGGCCTTCGACGCCGCAGATCAGCGCGTCGGCTTCGCCACGCTTGACGGCGAGCGCCCCAATGACCGTCTGGTTCGTGCGCACGATGGTGCGGGCAGCTTCCGGGTTCACGCCCTTGCGGCCGACGATGCGGAAATAGTCGTCGACATAGTCACGGTAGCGCGGATCGTCCTCCGGGTTCACCACCTCGAAATCGACGGTCGGGCGCACACGCAGGCCATACCGCTTGAGGCGCGCTTCGATGATGTGCGGGCGGCCGATGAGGATCGGCTTGGCGATATCCTCTTCCAGCAGCACCTGGGCGGCGCGCAGCACGCGCTCGTCCTCGCCTTCGGCGAAGATCACGCGTTTCTTTTCTGCCTTCTTCGCGGCGGCGAAGATCGGCTTCATGATGAAGCCCGAGCGCCAGACGAAGCGGTTCAACTGATCGAGATAGGCGTCGAAATCGGTTATCGGGCGCGTGGCAACGCCGGTTTCCGCCGCCGCACGGGCAACGGCCGGCGCGATGCGCAGGATGAGGCGCTGGTCGAAGGGCGAGGGGATCAGGTAGTTCGGGCCAAAGCTCGGCGTGTCGCCGGAATAGGCGCGGGCGGCAACGTCCGACACTTCCTCGCGGGCAAGCGCTGCGATCGCCCGGACCGCCGCCATCTTCATCTCCTCGTTGATCGTGCGCGCACCGCAATCGAGCGCGCCGCGGAAGATGTAGGGGAAGCAGAGGACGTTGTTGACCTGGTTGGGGAAGTCCGAGCGGCCGGTGCAGATCATCGCGTCAGGGCGGGCGGCGCGCGCTTCTTCCGGCATGATTTCCGGCGTCGGGTTGGCGAGCGCCATGATCAACGGCCGTTCGGCCATGCGGGCGAGCAGTTCCGGCTTCAGGACACCGGCGGCCGAAAGGCCGAGGAAGACGTCGGCGCCGTCGATGCTTTCGGAAAGCTGGCGCTTGTCCGTCTCCTGTGCATAAACGTCCTTCCATCGGTCCATCAGCACTTCGCGGCCCTTGTAGACGAGGCCTTCGAGATCGTGCACCCAGATGTTCTCGACCTTGGCGCCGAGCACGACGAGCTGGTTGAGGCAGGCGAGTGCCGCGGCGCCGGCCCCGGAGGCGACGATCTTGGCGTCAGCCAGGGCTTTTCCAGCCAGTTCCAGACCGTTCAGCACTGCGGCGGCGACGATGATCGCCGTGCCATGCTGGTCGTCGTGGAAGACGGGGATGTCCATCTTTTCGCGCAGCTGGCGTTCGACTTCAAAACATTCCGGCGCCTTGATGTCTTCCAGGTTGATGCCGCCGAAGGTCGGCTCCAGCGCCGAGACAACGCTGACCATCTCGTCGACGGTCGGTGCGTCGATCTCGATGTCGAACACGTCGATGCCGGCGAATTTCTTGAAGAGGACCGCTTTGCCTTCCATCACCGGCTTGGAAGCGAGGGGGCCGATATTGCCGAGGCCGAGAACAGCCGTGCCGTTCGATACGACGGCGACGAGGTTGGCGCGCGCCGTATAGTCGGCGGCCGTGCTCGGATCGTCGCGGATGGCAAGACACGGGGCAGCCACGCCGGGTGAATAGGCGAGCGCCAGGTCGCGCTGGTTGCCGAGCGGCTTGGTGGCAGTGATCTCGAGCTTGCCGGGGCGGGGGTAACGGTGGAAGAAGAGGGCCTGTTGGTCGATGTCGCCGCTTGCCGGACCGTCCTGCGTCCTCGATTTATCACCCGTGCTCATAGTGCTCCCTGCCATATGCTGTTTTCGTTGCGGCCATTCCTGACACGAAACCGCCGCGACGTGAAGTTTTCGGAACATTCCATAAAGCCGCATTCATCGACCTGTGCAATGCCTATTTGCGGATCGAAAATGCATAGGTGTGTCATCAATCTGAAACAGGAGTCTGGTTTTCAACGGTATGAAAGCCGCCCTTCATGACGATGTTCGCGGCGGCCGGCCACCCGGAGAACCACGCATGACTGTGACCCCCGCTGACCCGAACATTCGCTACTTCCGTACGCTGTTCATCTCGGACGTGCATCTGGGATCGAAGGCAGCCAAGGCGGACTTTCTGATCGACTTCCTGCGGCATCATGAAGCGGAGACGATCGTGCTCGTCGGCGACATCGTCGACGGCTGGCGCCTGAAGCGCAACTGGTACTGGCCGCAGGCCTTCAATGATGTGACCCAAAAACTCCTGCGCAAGGCGCGCAAGGGCACGCGCATCATCTACATCCCCGGCAACCATGACGAATTCCTGCGCGAGTTCCCAGGCACCCATTTCGGCGGCGTCGAGGTGGCGGAGCGCATCATTCATGAAGCGGCCGATGGCAAGCGCTACCTCGTGCTGCATGGCGACGAATTCGACGTCGTCGTGCGCCATGCCCGCGTCGTCGCCTATCTCGGCGACTGGGCCTATGATGCAGCCATCGCCATCAACGTCGTATTCGCCGCCGTCCGCCGCCGGCTCGGCCTGCCAGACTGGTCCTTCTCGTCCTGGGCCAAGCAGCAGGTGAAATCGGCGGTGAATTTCATCGGCGAGTTCCAGAAGGTCGTCGTCGAAGAGGCGCGACGCAACGACGCCGACGGTGTCATCTGCGGGCACATCCACCACGCCGTCATCACCGAGATCGACGGCATCCGCTACATCAACAGCGGCGATTGGGTGGAGAGCTGCACGGCGATCGCCGAGCATCATGATGGCGAGATGGAGCTGATCACCTGGCAGAAGCTCGCAACGACGCCTGCGGAAGTGATTCCGGTGTCGCGCCAGATGCTGGCGATGGAGGCCCGCGAGCCGGAGGCCGCATAGTCGGCTTTCACAAACTGGGCATTGTCGGCAAAGGGCAGAAATAGCGGATTGGCGTACGTACATCGGCGTGATAGAGCCGAGGCGTTCCAACGCAGGTTCCCCGCCAATGACCGCCCCTTCCGGGTTTTCCGTGACCGCCGGCGCGCCGCCGTATTTCGCCGCGCGCATCGCCCTTGTTTTCTGCGCGCCGATGATGGTCAACGGCATTGCGCTGCCGTTTTTTCCGGTCTGGCTGGAAACGCTGAAGATGAGCGATTTCCAGATCGGCATCGTGCTTGCCGTGCCGATGTTCGTGCGCGTCTTCACCGCGCCCATTGCCGGCGTGGTGGCCGACCGGCTCGGCGAGCGCTCGATCGTGCTCATCTGGTCGGGCGTGCTGTCGCTGGTGACGGCGGTCGCGCTGTTTGCGACCGGGTCTTTCTGGCCGATATTGCTGCTCTATACGCTCCAGGGCGCGGTCTACTCCCCCTATGTGCCGATTACCGAGGCGATCATGCTTTCCGGCGTGCGGCGCTGGAATTTCGATTACGGCAAGATGCGGCTCTGGGGCTCGCTCGCCTTTGTCGTGGCGACGATGGTCGGCGGCTGGCTCGCCGGGCTGTTCGGCGGTGCCATGGTGCTTCCCGCGATGGCCGTTGCCTTCGTCCTGACTGTGCTCGCCGCGTTGATTGCGCCGAAAACCGGCAAGCCGCGCCGCCCGTCACCCATTGCGGCCGTGGCGACGATGCCGACGAAAAGCACATTGCGCCTATGGGATGTGCAGCTCCTGATGATTGGCGGCTCGCTTGTCAGTGCAAGTCACGCGATGCTTTTCGCGTTTTCGGCAATCTATTGGCAGAAAATGGGGTTCAGCGGCACCGATGTGGGCATTCTTTGGAGTGCCGGCGTTCTCGCCGAAGTGGTCATGTTTGTCTTTTCCGTGCAACTGCGCCGGCGGTTTAATCTGTGGTCCATGATGACGCTCGGCTGTGCCGTCGCCGTCGTCCGGTGGGCGCTCTTTCCTATCGAAATGTCATTTACCGGTTATCTCGTGCTGCAGTGCCTGCATGCCTTTACCTATGCGATCATCCACATGAGCCTGCAAAGCCGGCTCGTGGAGCGTGTCGCAGAGGAGCAGGAGGGTGCCGCGCAAGGGCTCTACTTCTTCTACAACGGCATCTTCATGGCCATCGCCACGTTCGCCTCCGGCTATGTCTTCAGCTGGTATGGCGTGAGCGGCTTCTATTTGATGTCGGCGGTCGCTGCGGCTGGCCTTGTCTGCGTCGTGGCCGGCCGGTTTGTTGCTCCGCGCCCGGACATTCAGCCCCAGAGTGTGGCTTCCGGCGGATAGACGTCCGAGCCCTCGTAGTGGAGGCCGGGCTCCCGGTCCCGGGCAAGCAGCAGAGGGCCGTCGAGATCGACGAAATCGGCGCCCTGCGCGAGTAGCATGGCCGGCGCCATGCCAAGCGAGGTGCCGACCATGCAGCCCACCATGATCTTCAGGCCGTGCTCCTTGGCCGCCTCGCGCAGCATCAGTGCCTCCGTCAGCCCGCCGGCCTTGTCGAGCTTGATGTTGATCGCATCATAGCGGTCGGCGAGCTTTGCCACATCCGCCGTCCGGTGCACGCTCTCGTCGGCGCAGACGAGGATGGGGCGGGCATGGTCGCGGAGCGCCGAATCATTATCGGCGGCAAGCGGTTGTTCCACCAGCGCAATGCGCGCCTCGGCGCAGATCGAAAAATGATAGGCGAGATTTTCCGGCGTCCAGCCTTCGTTGGCATCGAGGATGATGGCGCTTTCCGGCGCCCCGGCGCGGACCGCACGGATGCGTTCGGCATCGTCGGCGGTGCCGACCTTGACCTTCAGCAGCGGACGCCACGCATGTTCCGCTGCCTGGCGCTGCATCGCCTCCGGTTCACCGAGCGAAAGCGTATAGGCGGTGACGAGTTTTTGCGGGGCGGCGGTGTTGATCACCTGCCAGGTCGGCACGCCGGAGAGTTTGGCTTCCAGATCCCAGAGCGCGCAATCGAGCGCATTGCGCGCCGCGCCCGCCGGCATCAGGCTGGCAAGGTCCTCACGGCCAATGCCGTCTTCGATGGCGCCGCGCATCTCCTCGATTGCGGCCAGCACGCTGGCGACCGATTCGCCGTAGCGGCCGTAGGGCACGCATTCGCCGCGTCCTGTCAGTCCCGAAGCGCCGATCGCGCAGGTTACCACCTCGGCCGTTGTCTTCGCGCCGCGCGAAATGGTGAAGGCCCCGGCAATCGGAAAGCTTTCGCTGGCGGCAAGAAGGGTTCGGTGCATCATGTCGATCATGGGGGCCTGAAAAAATCGAGGCGGGACGGGGCTTTTACCGGTTCGTTCGGTGACAGATGGCCGGCGAGCCGATAAGACAGGCGCATGTTGTCCCAAGCACGGGAAGATGCAAGAGATTTGACCGCCAGCCCCTCAGCCGAAATTGTGACCGAAAGCCTGTCGGGCAAGGACGGGGAGATCTGGCGTGTCTCCGGCCGCTGGGTGAACGTGACCGCGGTGGCCGCCAGCAAGCGGCTGGCCGGAATCTCTGGCGAAAAGGGCTCCACCCTCGAAATCGATCTCAGCGGCGTTGCCGAAATGGATACCGCCGGCGCCTGGCTGCTGCGCCGGGCGATCACCGAGCGGCAGGCCGGCGGTGGCGCGGTGAGCGTTACCGACCGTCAGGGTGCGCACTACGCAGACCTGATTGCGGCGCTTCCCGAAAAACTTGCCGAACCACGGATTGAGAAGGGGCCACGGGCCTCGCGCTTCGAGCGGACCTTCGCGCCGATTGGCCGTGCCATGGTCGAAGTCTGGGATGATGCGGTCGCCGCCATGTTCATTCTCGGCTCGGCCGTGCGCGGTGCGCAGCTGAAGCTCGGGCGCCAGAGTGGCCTGTCACCTGCCGCCATCGTGCACCAGATCGACCGCATGGGCGTACGCGCCGTTCCGATCATTCTCCTGATGTCTTTCCTGATTGGCGCGATCATCGCCCAGCAGGGAGCCTTCCAGCTCCGTTACTTCGGCGCCGAAGTCTTCGTCGTCGATCTCGTCAGCATTCTCCAGCTCCGCGAAATCGGCGTGTTGCTGACCGCCATCATGATCGCCGGTCGATCGGGTAGCGCGATTACGGCCGAAATCGGCTCGATGAAGATGCGCGAAGAGATCGATGCGCTGAAGGTCATGGGGTTGAGCCCGATCGGCGTGCTGGTGTTTCCGCGCCTGGTTGCGCTCACCGTGGCATTGCCGCTGCTCACGATCATTGCCAACTTTGCAGCATTGTTCGGCGCGGCCGTTGTCGCCTGGTCCTATTCCGGCATCACGTTCGACACATTCCTGTCGCGGCTTCGCGAGGCGATCGACCTTTCGACGATCGTCTCGGGCATGATCAAGGCGCCGTTCATGGCGCTGATCATCGGCATTGTCGCTTCCGTGGAGGGACTGAAGGTCGGCGGCAGCGCCGAATCACTCGGCCGCCACGTTACTGCCTCCGTCGTGAAGTCGATCTTCGTCGTCATCCTCGTCGACGGACTCTTCGCCATATTCTATGCCGCAATCGACTTCTAAGGGTACTCATGGATTCGGCTTCGGCAAAACAGGATAATGTGGTGCTCTCGGTCAAGGATCTGACCGTCGGATTCGGCAGCAATATCGTCCTCGACAAGCTCAACCTCGATATCTACCGCGGCGAAATCCTCGGCTTCGTCGGCGCGTCCGGCACCGGCAAGTCGGTGCTGATGCGCACGGTGCTGCGGCTTCTGTCGCGCCGCTCCGGTGCGATCCGCATTTTCGATACGGATTTCGACAAGGCGAGCGAGACGGAACGCCTGGCGCTCGACATGAAGCTCGGTGTGCTCTTCCAGCATGGCGCGCTGTTTTCCGCGCTGACGGTCAAGGAGAACATCCAGGTGCCGATGCGCGAATATCTCGACCTGCCACAGGCGATGATGGACGAGCTGGCGCGCCTGAAGATCGAGCTGGTTGGCCTTGCGCCCGAAGCAGCGGACAAGTTCCCCTCCGAACTTTCGGGCGGCATGATCAAGCGCGCGGCATTGGCACGCGCGCTGGCGCTCGATCCGGCGCTGGTTTTCCTCGATGAGCCGACCTCGGGTCTCGACCCGATCGGTGCTGCCGAATTCGATGAGCTGATCGCCAAACTGCGCGACACCCTCGGACTGACCGTGTATATGGTGACTCACGACCTCGACAGCCTGTTTTCGGTGTGTGATCGCATCGCCGTTCTCGGGCAGAAGAAGGTTCTGGTTGAAGGCACGATCGAGGACATGCTGGCCTTTGACGATCCGTGGGTGCAGTCCTATTTCCGGGGCAAGCGTGCACGGTCGATCGTGCGAAAGACGTAAGGAGCACCCGGGCCTCTTGGTCCCGGCGGATGGAATTGCGAGCGGGATAGCCTGAAGCATGGAAACGAAAGCCAATTACGCCCTCGTCGGCTTCTTCACCGTGCTGGTCATGGCAGCCGCCTTCGGCTTCGTCTACTGGATGTCGCAATATGGTCGCGGCGGCGAGATGGCGCAGCTCGCGATCCGCATTCCCGGCTCGGCGAACGGCCTTTCCGTCGGTTCGCCGGTGCGCTTCAACGGTATTCCCGTCGGCTCCGTGCGTAGCCTTGCCATCGATGCCAAGGATCCGCTTTTCTCTGTCGCCATGACGGAGGTCGCGACTTCGGCACCGGTCAAGCAGTCCACCAAGGCCGTACTCGAAGTGCAGGGCCTGACGGGGGCCGCCTATATTGAGCTCTCCGGCGGTGCCGCGAACGACCAGAATATCCTGCGCCAGGCCTTCGATACCGAAACGGCGGCGGTGCTCCAGGCCGAGCAGTCCAGCGTGACGAACATCCTTTCGACGGCTGACAAGATCTTGAAGCGGGCTGACACCGCGATCACCGATATCCAGGGCTTTGTCGCGGACGCACGCGGCCCGCTCACCAACACGATCCGCAATGCCGATCAGTTTTCGGGCTCGCTTGCCCGCAACGGCGAGAAAATCGACGAATTCCTGCAAAGCGTCGGCGGCCTGTCGGAGACCTTCACGAACCTGTCCAGTCGCCTCGACACCGTGCTCGCATCGGTCGACGGTCTCATCAAGGCGGTCGATCCGAAGAAGGTCGAGGACTTTGTCGGCAATGTCGACAAGGTCAGCAAGGATATCGCTGCGGCTTCCGGCGACATCAAGACGACCGTGGAAGGCTTCCGCAAGACGGCCGAGACGTTCGACACCTTCGGCAAGCGGGCAACGGCAACGCTCGACAAGGTTGATAGTCTTGTCGCGGCCGTCGATACGCAGAAGGTCGGTGGAGCGATCGACAACATTTCCGTGGCGACGGCGGATGCGCGCAAGGCGATTGCCTCCGTCACCGGCGTTGCCAACAGCATCGGCGAGCGTAAAGAGGATATCGACCAGATCATCACCGACGTGCAGCAAATGAGCAACAAGCTGAACGCCGCGTCGTCCCGCGTCGATGGTGTACTGGCAAAGCTCGACGGCTTCCTGGGCGAGGGCGATTCGGAATCGCTGTTCGCCGAGGCCAAGGCGACGCTGCAATCGATCAAGCAGGCCGCCGATACGCTGAATGGCCGAATCGGGCCGATCGCCGACGGGATTCAGCGGTTCTCCGGCTCCGGCCTGCGGGATGTCGAGGCACTCGTGCTCGATACCCGCCGGACAATCCAGAATCTCGATAGCGCGATTTCCGGTTTCGAGCGCAATCCGCAGCGTCTTCTGTTCGGCGGCGAGACGGTCAAGCAGTATGACGGCCGCACCCGGCGCTGATCCAGCGGGGAAGTGTGGCCCTATCTCCACAATGGTTAACGGCCGGAGACCGGACATGAATTTGTCCGATCCCGCAACCGTGACAGCATGCCGTGCCACTGCTACACATCTGGGCACAAGGGTTTGAGGACGACATGACGGTATCGGGTATGGAGTTGTTGCGGAACGGGACTGTGGTGCGTGCCGCGTTCATCGCCGTACTGGCAGCAACGCTCGCCGCGTGCGGCAGCACGCAGGCCAAGAACGACACGTTCAGCCTGTCCACCGTGGCATCCGTCGAAGGGCCATCCGCCAAGAACCGGCAGATTCTCGTGCCGCAACCCTCGGCGCTGAAGGCACTCGACAGCGAACAGATCGTCATCCGCCCGTCGCCTTCGGAGATCCAGTATCTCGCCCAGGCGCAATGGAGCGACAGCCTGAGCAAGATGGTACAGGCCAAGCTGGTTCAGGCCTTCGAGAACACCGGCCGAGTCGGCGGCGTAGGGCGGCCGGGCGAGGGGCTGGCGATCGATTACCAGATCGCCACCGACATCCGATCGTTCGAAGTGCAGACCTCCGGCGGGAATACGGCCGTGGTGGAAATTTCCGCAAAGCTGCTCAATGATCGCAATGGCACGGTGCGGGCGCAGAAGGTGTTTCGCGCAACGGTGCCGGTAAACGGATCCGGCAGCACGGCTTTTGTGAAGGGGCTTGATGCGGCCTTTGCGGCGGTCACTGCCGATATCGTCGGCTGGACGCTGAGCTCGATCTGATCAACCAAAGCTCTAGAGCATTTCCGTTTTCTTCGAATCGCGAAAACGCTCTAATTTTTTGTTTTCGCGAAATTCCGGACGCAACATCGCTACGCACTTTTGCTGGAATTGCTCTAGAGGCCGTGGGCGGGGGTTTAAGAGGACCGGCATGTGGGTTAAAGGGGTTTTTTAACCCAGGATGGCCGAAAA